>DASWBF010000230.1:0-23959 GCA_036390735.1 Mycobacterium sp.
ATCGCCCGGCTGATGAAAGGTTTCGCCACCGGCGCGATTCCGGTGCAGACGCTGGCTGCACAGCTCGTTTCGACGTCGGAGGCGCCGCGCTCGCTGCTGCGCCAAGCCGTGCGGTTCGCCGCGGTCGGCATCGCCAGCACGATCGCCTACCTGCTGCTGTTCATCGCATTGCGGCACACCGTCGGCGCGCAGACCGCGAACCTGCTCGCGCTGCTGCTGACGGCGGTTGTCAACACCGCCGCCAATCGCCGCTTCACGTTCGGCGTGCGCGGCGGTGCCCGCGTCGCTCGCCACCAGCTCGAGGGGCTCGTCGTGTTCGGTATCGCCCTCGCCATCACCAGCGGCTCACTGGCAGCGCTGCACGCCTGGGCGAGCCAACCCCATCACGCGATAGAGCTCGCCGTGCTCGTCGTCGCCAACCTCACCGCAACCGCTGTCCGCTTCGTCCTGTTGCGCGGCTGGGTGTTCCATCCGCGGCGCACGCAGTGACCCTCGCCCACAACCACTTTCGGAGACCAAATCCATGACTCTGCTCGACGACCGCGTCACCGTCACCACACCGGCGGAAACCTCGGCACGCCCCGGCCGCAGTTGGGAACGCCTAGCGCTGTTCGCGCTTCTGGGCGCGACCGCCGTCCTGTACCTGTGGGGGCTCGGCGCGTCCGGTTGGGCCAACAACTACTACGCCGCCGCCGTGCAGGCCGGCAGCCAAGATTGGAAGGCGTGGCTGTTCGGATCGCTGGACCCCGGCAACGCGATCACCGTCGACAAACCGCCCGCCGCGCTGTGGGTGATGGGGTTGTCGGCGAGGATCTTTGGCTTCAGCCCATTCTCGATGCTGCTGCCGGAGGCGCTGATGGGGGTTGGCGCCGTCGCGCTCCTGTACGCGTCGGTGCGGCGCTGCAGCGGTCCGGCCGCGGGCCTGATCGCCGGAGCGGTGATGGCGCTGACGCCCGTCGCGGCGGTGATGTTCCGCTACAACAATCCCGACGCGCTGCTCGTGCTGTTGCTGACGGCCGCTGCGTATTTCATGCTGCGTGCGATCGATTCCGGCGCCACCCGCTGGATCGTGCTGGCTGGTACCGCAATTGGGTTCGCATTCTTGACGAAAATGCTGCAGGCCGCCCTGGTGCTGCCGGCCTTCGCGCTGGTGTTCCTGCTCGCCGCCCCCGGCCGGACGTGGAAGCGGCTGTGGCAGCTGCTGATCGGTGCGGCCGCAATGGCAATTTCGGGAGGCTGGCTGATCGCGCTGGTGAACCTGTGGCCGGCGGAATCCCGGCCCTACATCGGCGGCTCGACCGACAACAGCATGTTGCAGCTCGCGCTGGGTTACAACGGCGTGCAGCGCGTCGCTGGCGAGACCGGGCCAGCCGGCAACAACAATCCGATGTTCGGCGGCTCCAGCGGCATCGGCCGCTTGTTCGCGCAGTCGATGGGCACGGAGGTGTCGTGGCTGCTACCGGCCGCGCTAATCGGTCTGGTCGCCGGTGTCTGGTTCACCGCACGTACGGACCGCACCGGTCGTGTGCGGGCCCATCTTCTGCTGTGGGGCGGCTGGCTGCTGGTCAGCGGCGCGGTGTTCTCGTTCATGGAGGGCGTCATCCACCCGTACTACACCGTGGCGCTGGCGCCGGCGATCGCCGCGCTGATCGGCATCTCGGTCCGCGAATTGTGGCAGGGCCGCGAATTCTTCAGCAGCAGAGCGGTATTGGCGACAATGTCCGCGTCTACCGGTGCGTGGGCGTTCATCCTGTTGAACCGCACACCGGACTGGCTGCCGGCGCTGCGCTGGATCGTGTTGGTCGGATCGATTGCCGCCGCTGCCGTGATGGCTGTGGGTGCGCACCGGCTGGCTCGCGCGATCGCTGCGGTCGCCGCCATCGCGCTACTGTTCGGCCTCGCCGCACCGGCAGCCTATTCGATCGACACGGTCGCCCGGTCACACAGTGGGCCGGTGCCCGCGGCAGGACCCGGCAGCGTCGCGTTCGGCCCCGGACCAGGAAGTCGGCCGAAGGAACGCGCCACCGACAACGCCGCGCTGCAGCCATTGCTGACGGGCGCCCAAAGCCGTTGGGCCGCGGCAACCGTCGGGTCCATGTCGGCGAGCGGGATCCAGCTGCAGACCGGTGCTTCGATCATGGCGATCGGCGGCTTCAGCGGATCGGACAACTCGCCCACGCTGGAGCAGTTCCAGCAGTATGTCGCGGGCCACCAGGTTCGCTACTTCATCGCAGGCAAGGCGGAAGGCCCGCGAGGGCGCAACGGCACCGCAAGCGCGATCACCGCCTGGGTGGAGCAACATTTCACCGCCACGGACGTCGGTGGAACGACTGTGTACGACCTGACCTCACCAGCCGGGTGAGTGCTGTCACATCGGGGCGTTGGCCGGCAGGAATCCTCCGGTGGTGTCGGACTGCTCCTCGGCGCGGATTACGTGCACCACCGCGTTGATCAGCGACAGATGGGTGAGCGCTTGTGGGAAGTTGCCGAAGTGTCGCCCGGTGCGTGGGTCGATCTCCTCGGCGTACAGGTGCAGCGGACTGGCCAGCGACAGCAGCCGTTCACAGAGCCGTTTGGCACGCGACAGTTCGCCGATTTCCACCAGGGCGGACACCAGCCAGAACGAGCAGATCGTGTACGCGCCCTCCTGCCCGGACAGGCCGTCGTCGGTCTCCTCCACGCGATAGCGCAGCACCAACCCGTCCTGCGTCAACTCGTCGGCGATCGCCAGCACCGTGTTGCGCACCCGTGGGTCGTCGGGCGGAAGGAAGCGGGTGAGCACCACCAACAGCAACGACGCGTCCAACATGTCCGAGCCGTACCGTTGCACGAACACTCCGCGCGAGTCGACACCATGGGCCAACACGTCGGCCTTGATCTCCTCGGCGATCGCCCGCCACTGCTGCGCGCTGGCCCTCTCTCCCTCCAGTTCGGCGAGCTTGGCGCCGCGGTCCACCGCCACCCAGCACATCACCTTCGACGACGTGAACTGCTGCGGCTCTCCGCGCACCTCCCAGATGCCGCGGTCGGGTTCGCGCCAGTGCTTGATCGCCTGTTCGACTTGGCTTTTCAGCACCGGCCACAAGACGTCCGAAATCTGGTCCCGCGACTTGGCGTGAAGGTACACCGAATCCAGCAGGCCTCCCCAAATACCATGCTGCCGTTGGTTATACGCGGCATTGCCGATCCGCACGGGCCGGGCGCCGTCGTAGCCGGAGAGGTGATGCAGTTCCTCTTCCTCCCAGGTGCGCTCGCCCCCGACGCCGTACATCGGCTGCAGCGGATCGAGTTCGCCGTCGTTGGCGCCGGACACCTCGGCGATGAACGAAAAGAAGTCGTCGGCCTCGCGATCCAGACCCAAGGTGTAAAGCCCCCACAGCGCGAACGTGGAGTCGCGCACCCATGCGTAGCGGTAGTCCCAGTTACGTTCTCCGTGAGGCGTTTCCGGCAGCGACGTGGTGGGGGCGGCCAACAGCGCACCGGTGGGCGCATATGTCAAGCCCTTCAATGTCAACGCACTGCGCTGGATGAACGACCGCCACGGATGGTCTGGGAAATTCCCAATGTTGATCCATTGCCGCCAGTACTCGGTGGTGTTCCACATCTTGTCGGTTGCTTCCCGGTAGGTCTGCGGCGGCGGATATCTCGACCAGCTGAGCGCGACGAACACCTCGTCACCCTCGCTCATCCGGGTTCGCGCCCGCGCCTCACGACCTTCCACACCGATCCGCAGATCCGTCGTCAGCGTGAGACTCGGGTGCTGTTCCGGACTCTCCTTGGCCTGCGCGACCGCCTGCCGATACGCCGAACCGGAGTATTCCCACGTCGCCGCGATCCGGTGATAGTCGAACGACGGAGCGCAGCTCATCTGCAGCTCGGCGGTGCCGCTGACGCAGCGCACCGTGCGCAGCAGCATGTGCTCCGGCTCCCAGTCCATCGGCGTGCGACGGTGCGTCCGCGACCGCGTCCCGAAGTCCTCCCACGGTCCCATCACCAATGCGTCGCGCACGATCAGCCAACCGGTGTGCGTCTGCCAGGTGGTCTCCATGATCAGGCTGCCCGGCAGATACCGCCGCGCCACCGGCACCGCCACTCCGTATGGCCCGAGCCGGAAATGACCGGCCGAGCGGTCCAAGACGGCGCCGAACACACTCGGCGAGTCTGGCCGTGGCACGCACATCCACTCAACGGAACCGCTCGAAGAAATCAGGCAGGTGTTCTCGCAGTCCGACAAGAACCCGTAATCCGCGATCGGCGGAAACGGATTTCGGCTGGGCCTGGCGTCGACAAACGGCGCCGGCCCCGTCACCGACAGCGGCGCAGGAGCCACCCCGTTCGCCGACTCCGTACTGAGCACCATCTGCTCATCATGCTCAGCGCAAAGGCGAAGTCATACCCCTTCAGGCGTGTTGCACGTAGTCGTGCGTGCCTGCGGCGGTGCGCAGCTGATGACGTCCCCGCCCGACGGAGCGCAGCGTGCCGTTCAGGTACTCCTCGAACTGCGCCAGCTTGCTGTCGACGTAGATGTCGCACTCGCCCCGCAGCCGGTCCGCCTCGGCGTGCGCCGCGTCGATCATCCGGGTCGCCTCGGCCCGCGCCGACTGCACGATCTCGGTTTGCGACACCAGCCGCTGCTGTTCCTTGATGCCCTCCTGGACGGCCTTCTCGTAGGAGATGTTGCCGTTCTCGATCAGGCGGTCGGCCTCGCTCTTGGCCCGAGTCGTCATGACCTCGTACTCGCGCTTGGCGGTCGCGGTGATGCGGCTGGCCTCGTCGCGCGCCTCGGCGACGATTTGATCGCAGTGCGCCCTCGCCTCGGCGACCATGCGGTCGGCGTGTGATTTCGCCTCCGACAACAGGCGGTCGGCCTCGGTGCGCGCATGGTTCAGCACCGAGTCGGCCTCTGCGGTGGCCGTCGACACCATCGACTCGGAGTGTTCCTTGGCTTCGCGCAGCATTGTGTCGCGGGCGTCGAGCACGTCCTGGGCGTCGTCGAGCTCGCCGGGGATCGCGTCCTTGATGTCGTCGACCAACTCCAGTACGTCGCCTCGCGGCACCACACAGCCGGCAGTCATCGGCACACCGCGCGCCTCTTCGACGATCGCGCCCAGCTCATCCAGCGCCTCAAATACTCGGTACACGGCGATACCCTCCAGCCCTAGTCGTTGTGACCAGTGTGCCTGGTGTTACGCCTGTGACTGGGGAGGTCAGTCGGTGTGTCGGCGCAGCTTGGCCGCCATCCGCCGATTCACCGGTTCGGGCAGCAACGCAGACACGTCGCCGCCCAGGCCAGCGACCTCTTTGGCCAGTGACGACGACACGAACGAGTACTGCGGTGTGGTCGCCACGAAGAAGGTGTCCACGCCGGCGATGTGCTTGTTCATCTGGGCCATCTGCAGCTCGTATTCGAAGTCGGTGCCGGTGCGCAGGCCCTTGACGATCGCGGTCAGCCCGCGGGACTTGACGAAGTCGACGACGAGCCCTTCCCCCGCCTCCGCGCACAGGTTCGGCAGGTGCTCGCATGCCTCGTCGATCATCGCGATCCTCTCGTCGACGGTGAACATGCCCGTCTTGTTCGGATTGGACAGCACCGCGACGATCACCTCGTCGAACTGGGCGGCGGCCCGCTCGAACACGTCGATATGCCCGAGCGTCACCGGGTCGAATGACCCAGGACACACCGCGCCGCTCATGGAGCACGACGCTATCAGCCGACCCTAATCGACTTCTGCGATCTCCAGCCGGGTGTCGCCGTAACGCCGGCCTGGCCAGACGCGCCACCCGTCGGACCACCTCAGCTGGGGCGACGATGCGCGCCGCTCCACCACGACGACGGTCCCGACCGCGCTCCAACCGCTCGAGCCCAGCGCCGCCAACATGGCGTTCACGTCGTCGACCGGCATGTCGTACGGCGGGTCTGCGAGCACCAGATCCGCCGGGCCGCCACCCCCGGCCAGCACCGTTGCCACCGGACGGGCCACCACGGTCGCACCCGTGAGGCCCAGCGTCGCGACATTGCGTTCGATCACCGCCGCCGTCGGCGGGTTGGCCTCCACGAACGTCGTCCGCGCCGCTCCCCGTGACAACGCCTCGAGCCCCAGCGCACCCGATCCCGCGTAGAGATCGAGCACGTCGATGCCCACGAAGTCCAGCCGGGCGGCTAACACGTTGAACAGCGCCTCGCGCACCCGGTCGCTGGTGGGCCGGGTGCCCTTCGGCGGGACCGCAATGCGGCGGCCCCCGGCGCGTCCCGCGATGATCCGGGTCAGCTGACCACCATCAACAGGTCGCCGCCCTCCACCTGCGCGGTCTGCGACACCGCGACCCTGGCCACGACGCCCGCCTTGGGCGCGGTGATCGCGGCCTCCATCTTCATCGCCTCGATCGTCGCGACGGTCTGGCCGGCGGTCACCTCGTCGCCTTCGGCGACGGCGACCGTGACGACGCCCGCGAACGGCGCGGCGATGTGGTCGGCGTTGGACCGGTCGGCCTTCTCGGCCGCGGGCACGCTCGTGGCGATGCTGCGGTCGCGCACCAGCACCGGACGCAGTTGCCCGTTGAAGATGCACATCACCGTGCGCATTCCCCGCTCGTCGGGATCGGAAATGGCCTCGAGCCCGATCAGCAACTCCACGCCGCGCTCGAGGTGCACGCGGTGTTCGTCGCCCTGGCGAAGCCCGTAGAAGAACTGGTTGGCCGACAGCCGGGATGTGTCGCCGTACAGTTCGCGGTGTTCTTCGAATTCCTTTGTGGGGCGGGGGAACAGCAGCCTGTTGAGAGCGGTCTGACGTTGCGGGCCCGCGTTGGACAGCGCCTTCTCGTCCTCGGCGGTCAGCTCCTGCCGGGGTTTGGCGGGCGGACGGCCGGCGAGCGCTTTGGTGCGCAGCGGCTCCGGCCAGCCGCCGGGCGGGTCGCCCAACTCGCCGCGTAGGAACCCGATGACCGAGTCGGGAATGTCCAAACGTGATGGTTCCGAGGCGAATTCGTCGGCGGTGATGCCCGCTCCGAGCAGCGCCAGCGCCAAATCGCCGACAACTTTCGACGACGGCGTCACCTTGACCAGCCGCCCGAGAACCCGGTCGGCCGCAGCGTAATTGGTTTCGATCTCCTCGAACCGGTCGCCGAAGCCCAACGCGATCGCCTGTTGCCGCAGATTCGACAGCTGGCCGCCGGGAATTTCGTGGCTGTACACCCGGCCGGTCGGCGAGGGAAGCCCGGATTCGAACGGCGCGTACACCTTTCGCAGCGCCTCCCAGTACGGCTCGAGCTCGCACACCGCCGACAGCGACAACCCGGAGTCGTACTCGGTGCGCGCGGCCGCGGCGACGATCGCCGACAGTGCGGGTTGACTGGTGGTGCCTGCCAGCGGAGCGGCGGCCCCGTCGACCGCGCTCGCGCCGGCGTGGATCGCCGCCAAGTAGGTGGCCAACTGGCCACCGGGGGTGTCGTGGGTGTGCACGTGCACCGGCAGGTCGAACCGGCTGCGCAGCGCGCCCACCAAAGCTGTCGCGGCCTGCGGTCGTAGCAGGCCGGCCATGTCTTTGATCGCCAGCACGTGCGCGCCGGCATCGACGATCTGTTCGGCCAGCTTCAGGTAGTAGTCCAGTGTGTACAGGTTTTCGACGGGGTCAGACAGGTCGCCGGTGTAGCTCATCGCGACTTCGGCGATGGCGGTACCGGTTTCGCGGACCGCGTCGATCGCCGGGCGCATCGACTCGACGTTGTTCAGCGCGTCGAAGATGCGGTAGATGTCGACCCCGACAGCCGTGGCCTCCTGGACGAACGCATGGGTGACGGACTCGGGGTACGGCGTGTAGCCGACGGTGTTGCGGCCGCGCAAGAGCATCTGCAGGCAGATGTTGGGCACCGCTTCGCGGATCGCGGCCAGCCGCTCCCACGGGTCCTCCTTCAAGAACCGAAGCGCCACATCGTATGTCGCACCGCCCCAGCATTCGATCGACAGCAGTTGCGGCGTCATCCGGGCGATGTACGGCGCGACCATCAGCAGGCCCGTGGTGCGCAGCCGGGTGGCCAGCAGCGACTGGTGCGCATCGCGGAAGGTGGTCTCGGTAACACCAACGGGTGCAGACTCTTTCAGCCAGCTCGCGAATCCCTCGGGACCCAGCTGCATCAACCGGTGCTTGGAGCCGGGAGGTGGCAGCGAGGACAGATCCACCGATGGCAGTTTGTCTTGCGGATACACCGTCGCCGGACGCGGGCCGTGCGGCTGGTTCACGGTGACGTCGGCGAGATAGTTCAAGATCTTCGTGCCGCGATCGGCCGGCGTGCGCGAGGTCACCAACCACGGCCGCTCGTCGATGAAAGAGGTGTTGATCCGCCCGGCGCGGAAGTCCGAATCCGTCACCACCGCAAGCAGAAACGGGATATTCGTCGACACGCCGCGGATGCGGAACTCGGCGAGCGCGCGCCGGGCCCGAGCCACGGCGGCGGAGAAGTCGCGTCCGCGGCAGGTCAGCTTGACCAGCATCGAGTCGAAGTGCGCGCTGACCTCCGCCCCCAGGTTCGTCGCGCCGTCCAGCCGAACGCCGGCACCACCGGTCGAGCGGTAGCCGGTGATGCGACCGGTGTCGGGGCGGAATCCGTTGGCCGGGTCCTCGGTGGTGATCCTGCATTGCAACGCAGCGCCACGAACCTGCACCGAATCCTGCTGCAGGCCAAGGTCTTCGAGCGACTCGCCGTCGGCGATACGCATCTGACTGCCGACCAGGTCGACGTCGGTGATCTCCTCGGTGACAGTGTGCTCGACCTGGATGCGCGGGTTCATCTCGATGAAGACGTAGTGACCGCACTCGTCGAGCAGGAACTCGACGGTGCCCGCGTAGGAGTAGTTGATCTGTCGGGCGAACGCGACTGCATCGGCGCAAATGCGTTGCCGCAGTTCGTCGGACAAGTTGGGCGCCGGGGCCAGTTCGATGACCTTCTGGTGCCGGCGCTGCACGCTGCAGTCGCGTTCGAAGAGGTGGATGACGTTGCCGTTCGTGTCGGCAAGGATCTGCACCTCGATGTGACGGGGATTGATCACCGCCTGTTCGAGATACACGGTGGGGTCGCCGAACGCCGACTCTGCTTCCCGGCTGGCGGCCTCGATCGCCTCGGGCAGCGCGCCGGGGTCTGTCACGCGCCGCATCCCGCGGCCGCCGCCGCCGGACACCGCCTTGACGAACAGCGGGAACTGTATTTCATCTGCAGCCTCGACGAGCTCGTCCACCGACGTCGACGGCGCAGAGGAATTCAGGACCGGCAGTCCCGCGGCGCGGGCCGCCTCGATTGCTCGCGCCTTGTTGCCGGTGAGCTCCAGGATCTCGGCGCTGGGTCCGATGAACGTGATGCCCGCGTCGGCACAGGCCTCGGCCAGTTCCGGGTTCTCGGACAGGAAGCCGTATCCGGGGTAGATCGCATCGGCGCCGGCCCGGCGCGCGGTCGCGACGATCTCGTCGACAGACAGGTACGCCCGTACCGGATGGCCCTTCTCGCCGATCTGATACGACTCGTCGGCCTTGAGCCGGTGCACCGAGTTGCGGTCCTCGTACGGATACACCGCGACGGTCGCGATGCCCAGTTCGTAGGCGGCGCGGCACGCGCGGATCGCGATTTCGCCTCGGTTGGCGACGAGGACCTTGTGGATCACTAGATAAGGGTCGACCAGTAATCCCAGAACTGCACCAGGATCATCAGAATCACTGCGCTGAACCACAGCGCCGCCAGCGACCACCGCAACCGGTACACCACGCGGGCAGCCGCATACTTCTCAAGAGGCTGTAACGCGATCGAGGACACGACGACGAACAGCGGAATGGTCACCGACCACACCACCATGCAGTACGGGCAGAGCGCGTTGATTCTGTAGAGGCTCTGAAAGATCAGCCAGTGCACGAACGCGCCACCAAGCAGCGTGCCGGCGGCCAGCCCGAGCCAGTACCAGCGGGGCAGCGCGACGCGTGCAACCGCGAGCACACCGGTGACGAGCACGACGCTGAATGCGACGATCCCCATCAGCGGGTTGGGAAAGCCGAACACCGACGCCTGGGGGGTGACCATCACCGAACCGCAGGACAGCACCGGGTTGATGCTGCACGTCGGCCGATACGACGGGTCCTTCAGCAGCGCGACCTTCTCGATCGTCAGCGTCAGCGACGCCGCCAGCCCGACGACGCCGGCGATCAGCACCCACCACGCGCTCGCGCGCGGCACCGTGACGCCGGCGGCACGTGGGCCGTGCTCGGCCGAGCCGTCGGCGGCAGGCGCCGGGGTGGCCGCCTCTACGGTCATGGTGCGGGCGCCGGCACCGGCGCCGGGGCAGGCGAAGCAGGAGCGGCGGCGGAGGCCTCGTTGACCTTATTGATCAGATCCTGCGGACTGTGGACCGTCGACATGTCGACCTCTTGGTTGTTGATCTTGATCGTCGGCGTGCCTTTCAGGCCTGTGGCCCGCACCAAGCCCCTGACCATGTCGAGGTACTTGTCGCCCAGGATGCAGTCGCTGACGTTGGTGCCCGCGGCGCCGGCGTCACGTGCCCGCTGAACGAGGTCGTCATCCGTCGGAAAAGGCCCGGTCACCTCGTCGGGTTGATTGGCGTACAACGCGGAATGGAACTTCTGGAACGACTCTTTGGTGGGTGATGTGTCGAATTCGGCGACACAGTAGGCAGCACTGCCGGCGCGTGAGGAGTAGAACTGACGCTGCGGACTGTCCAGGAGAGCGACCATGTAATAGTCGGCCTGGACCGCGCCGGTGTCGATGAGTTGCTTAACCGTGAGACCGAAGTTTCTTTCGAACGCGCCGCAAGCCGGACAGAGGAAGTCTTCGAACATCGACAGCACGACCTTCGGCTTGCCCGCAGCGTCTTTGGCCAGCTTGTCGGGCACCGCCACGGTGATGGGCATCACGGTGCCGGCGGGCGGACCAGTTACGGACGGCTTCGTGGGCTTGGGCTCCCACGGTTTGAGGATCAGAAGCAGCAGGCCGACGGCGAAGAGGATGACGACCGCGGTCAGTCCCACCTGGATCAACAGGTTGCGTCGACGGTCGGCCGCGTTGAGGTCGTAGCCCTTCTTTTTGTTCGCCACGGGCTCAGACTACCGGCGGACCAATTGCACGCCTGATCACACGGCGATGAGCGCTTGCGCGAAGAGCATCTGAGGTCGATGAGCGCTTGCGCGAAGAGCATCAGATGTAGCACAGATGCGCCCGCAGCGCGGAGACGATCTCCGCCATCGCGAACGCGCTGTCCCCGCCCAGCGGCCAGAGGTTCGTGAAACCGTGGACGAGCGTGCACATCCGGCGCAGGTCTACGGCCACGCCGGCGTCGCGCATCGCGACGGCATAGGCTTCGCCCTCGTCGCGCAGCGGGTCGAAACCGGCGGTGATCACGAGCGCGCGGGGCAGGCCCGAAAGCTCCGGTGCGAGCACCGGCGACACCAGGGGATCGCCGACGTCCAACTCCGAGTTTGCGAGGTAGTGGCCACGGAACCAGTCCAAGTCACGCGCAGTCAGCAGGAACCCGCGCGCGAAGAGTGCCCGGGACCGCGTGCCGCCACGCTGGTCGGTCCACGGATAGAGCAGAAGCTGAAGCGCGGGCGGCAGGCCGTCGTCGCGCCCGAGCCGGGACACCACCGCCGACAGGGCGCCGCCCGCGCTGTCGCCGCCGACAGCGACCACGCCCGGTCTCGTACCGAGCTCAGGCCCGTGCTCCAGCGCCCACCGATACGCGGCGTAGCAGTCCTCGACCGCGGCCGGCGCGGGATGCTCCGGCGCCAGCCGGTAGTCCACCGACAAGACGTGGATGCCGGCACCGCGGCAAATCATCCGGCAGAGGTTGTCGACCGTGTCGAGGTCGCCGATCACATATCCGCCGCCGTGGAAGTACACGAGCAGTGGGCCGACCTCGTCGTTTGCGGGGCGGTAGTGGCGGGTGGGGATCGGACCGGCCGGGCCGGGAATCGAAAGATCGCTGACGGCGCCGACCGGCAGGCGTTTGCGGTCGACCATCTGCGTGAACTGGTGCACGTTCCGCCGGCAGGTCTCCGGGTCGTCGGCGGCCGACAGGCCTTCCTCGCCGGACAGCTTCTGGCCGGCCAGAATCAGCTGCATCGTCGGGTCCAGCGTGTTGCCGTCGATCGTGATCGACCGGGTCATGAACCGCTTGGCGGCGTCGGGAACCTTCGGCATCACAGGGGCCACCAGCCGGTTGGCTGTGGTGACGGCGGCGACCCTGGCTCGGTCCAGCCGCGGATGCCGGTGCAGGTGCCGCGGCGGCACCTCGGGCCTGTTCGACGTCGAACCTGGGACAGGGGCTGTGGCGCTGTCAGTCATGTCTGGGGACGGTATCGCGTCCAGGTGCCGCTGGCAGACTTGAGGCCATGAATGCTCCTTCGATCACTCTCAATGACGGCAACGCCATTCCCGGCGTGGGTCTTGGTGTGTTCAAGACACCCCCAAAGGAGACGGAACAGGCCGTCAGGGCTGCACTCGACGCCGGCTACCGGCACATCGACACCGCGTCGGCATACCGCAACGAGCGCGAGGTGGGCCGCGCGATTGCGAAATCACCCACTCCGCGCGACGAAATCTTCGTCGTCACCAAGCTGTGGAACGCCGACCAAGGTTACGACGCCACGATGAAGGCGTTCGAGAAGAGCATGAAGCGGCTGGGCCTCGACCGTGATGGCGACTACCTCGACCTCTATCTGATCCACTGGCCGGTGCCTGCGATCAGCGAATTCGTCGACACCTGGCGGGCGTTCGCCGCACTGCACGATCTCGGGCGGATCCGCTCGATCGGCGTCTCGAACTTCGCACCGGAGCATCTCAACACGCTGATCGACGCGACGGGCGTCGTCCCCGTGGTCAACCAGATCGAGCTGCATCCACTGATGACCCAGGGTGAGCTGCGGGAGATGCACGCGCAGCTGGGTATCGCGACCGAGGCGTGGAGTCCACTGGGTCGGGGCCGGCTGCTGGACCACCCGACGATCTCCTCCATCGCCGACGCGTATGGGAAGACCCCAGCGCAGGCCATTATTCGCTGGCATTTGCAGATCGGTAACATCGTCATCCCCAAGTCGGTGAACCCTGAGCGGATTGCGAGCAACTTCGACGTGTTCGACTTCGAGTTGAGTGACGACGACGTCGCGTCGATCTCCTCGCTCGACAACGGCACCCGGCTGGGCCCGGACCCACGCACCTTCAACTTCACAGGCAGGTGAGATGACGCCGACCGTCACGCTCAACGACGACAACGTCATTCCGGTCCTCGGTCTCGGCGTCGCTGAACTCTCGGAAGAAGACACCGAACGTGCGGTCAGCGCGGCGCTAGAGGCCGGATACCGGCTGATTGACACCGCGTCGGTGTACGGCAACGAGGCCGCGGTGGGCCGCGCGATCGCCGCGTCCGGGCTCCCCCGCGACGAGCTGTTCGTCACCACCAAGGTCGCGAATGCCGACCAGGGTTTCAACTCCACCAAGGAGGCGCTTGCCGCCAGCCTGGAGCGGCTCGGCCTGGAATACGTCGACATGTACATGATCCATTGGCCCGCAGCACAATTGGGCAAATACATCGACACCTACGGGTCCATGCAGAAGATCCAGCAGGAAGGGCAGATCCGGTCGATCGGGGTGTGCAACTTCCTCGGGGAGCACCTGAGCACCATCTCCGACCTGACGTACACCAACCCGGCGGTCAACCAGATCGAGCTGCACCCCCTGCTGAACCAGGCCGAGCTACGCGATTTGCACGCCGATCGCGGCATCGTCACCGAGGCCTACAGCCCGCTGGGTGTAGGCAACGTGCTGGAGAATCCGACGCTCGTGTCGATCGCCCAGGCGCACGGCAAGTCCCCGGCGCAGGTGGCGATCCGCTGGAGCATCCAGCTGGGCAATGTGGTGATTCCGCGGTCGGGCAACCCCGAGCGGATCAAGGAAAACATCGACGTGTTCGGCTTCGAGCTGACCGACGACGAGATGTCGCAGATCAATGGGCTCGACAACGGCACCCGGTTCCGCGAGGACCCGGCGACCTACACGGGCACGTAGTCGCTTCCGCGCGCTGACTCTGCGGTGAGGGCGCGAGTTACTCGAACTTTCGCGCCCTGAGCGCAGTGTCAATTCCCTCAGCCCGTCGGGCAGGTAGCCGCAGCGTCGCGCAGCCTGTCCGCCGACGCCTGATCAACAGGCAGCCCGTACCCGCGCAGCACCGCCGCGAACTGCACCGCGTACTGGCACCAGAACGCCTCGTTCGGCGGCATCCATGTCGACGGGCCCTGGTCGCCCTTGTCCTGATTCGCCGGACCGTCAACCGCAAGCAGGTTCGCCGGGTCGTTGGCGAACCGCTCACGTAACTCGTCGGTCCAGCCGCGTGCACCGAGGTCCCATGCCAGGGCCAGCGGCACGATGTGGTCGATCTGCACCGACGCGCCGGTCTGTTCCCCGCGCAAGAAAGCGATCATCGCGTTGGTGTACGGGTCGTGCAGCGTGCCCGTCGCAACCGCCCGTGGGCAGCGACTGATCGATGTGTAGGTCTTGTCGACGAGGTCGCGGTCGAGGATGTCGTTTCGGGTGTCGCAGCCGTTGTGCCCGCCCGGTGCGTCGGTGTCGTCGGTCCAGGAGTCGCCGAACGCGGCGCGGCGGTAGTCGTAGCCGCGGATACGGAGGGGTATGACCGGGATTCCGCTTAGCACGTCGACGCCCGGAGCGACGGTGGGCACGTCGGCCTGCGCGACGAACGCGTCGGACCGATGCCGCCACGCCGACGTGCCGGTCTGGTAGGCCACCAGCAGCGTGACCACAACCGCGGCCACGAGCCACATCCAGGTTCGGCGCCTCATGACTTGTCGAGGTATTCCACGCGATCCGTCTCGGTGAACTGGGCTGCCAGCACTGCCATTCCGGGCTGATTGGGGTTTCGCTCGTAGGCCGTCTCACAGAACTCCCGGGCGGCTTCGATGACCTCCTGATGCTCCGACAGCGACAGAAACCTCAACGTGATGGGCCGACCAGATTGACTGTGGCCCAGCACGTCTCCTTCGCGACGCTCCTGCAAATCGAGGTCGGCGAGCTTGAACCCGTCCAATGTGCCGGCGACGGCTTTCAGCCGCTGCCCGGCATTGGATCCCTCGGGCAGCCGGGTGGCGAGCAGACAGAGGCTGGGATGTTGGCCGCGTCCGATCCGGCCGCGCAGCTGATGGAGCTGGCTGATCCCGAAGCGGTCGGCATCCATCACGAACATCACCGTCGCGTTCGGGACATCGACGCCGACCTCGATGACGGTGGTGCACACCAGTACATCGATCTGGCCGCCGCGGAAGGCGGCCATCACCGCGTCCTTCTCGTCAGCCGACAGCCGGCCGTGCATGAGACCCACCCGGAGCCTCGAGAGCGGCCCGCGTCGCAGGCGGTCGTAGAGCTCGAGGACTGTGGTGGCCGGCGGACCGCCCGCGTCGGAGACCGGATTGTCGGTCTCGTCGATGCGGGACGCCACCACGTAGGCCTGACGTCCGGCGGCGACCTCTTCGGTAATCCGTTGCCACGCGCGGTCGAGCCACTGCGGCTTGTCCTGGACGAAGATCGTGTTGGTGGTGATGGGTTGGCGGCCGCGGGGCAGCTCCCGCAGTGTCGACGTCTCCAGGTCGCCGTACACGGTGAGGGCGACGGTGCGCGGAATGGGGGTAGCGGTCATCACCAGGAGATGCGGCGTCAAATCATCAGGAGCCTTGGCGCGCAACCGATCTCGTTGCTCCACGCCGAATCGGTGCTGCTCGTCGACAACGACCATGCCGAGTTGCTTGAACTCCACCGCGTCTTGCAGCAGCGCGTGGGTTCCGATGACGATGCCGGCTTCCCCAGAGGCTACCTCGTCGCGCACGTGGCGTTTCTGTTGCGCTGACATCGATCCGGTGAGCAGTGCCACCGCGGTCGCACCCTCCGCGCCCCCGAGTTGGCCGGCCATGGCGAGCGGGCCGAGGATGTCGCGGACGGACCGGGCATGTTGGGCGGCAAGCACTTCCGTCGGCGCCAACAGCGCACACTGGTAGCCGGCATCGACCATCTGCAGCATCGCCAGTACCGACACGATCGTTTTGCCGGACCCGACCTCACCCTGCAACATGCGATTCATGGGCCTGGTACGGTCCAGTTCGGTTGACAGCACGTCGAGTACGTCGCGCTGTCCATCCGTCAGTTCGAACGGCAACTGCCGCAGTAGCGCGGCGACCAATCCGTCGTCGCGACGTGGCGCGGGCGGACCGGATTCGCCCAGTTCGCCGTATCGCCGCGCCACCAGCGCCCATTGCAGCCCGACCGCCTCGTCGAACGTGAGACGGTTTTGGGCTCGGTCGCGCTCCGTCGCGTTCTCGGCCAGGTGAATGGCGCGCAGTGCCTCGTCTTCACTGATCAGATTCCGTTGCCGCAGAAGCGATTCCGGCAGCGGGTCCTCGATGGGGTCCAGCATGGCCAGGACTTGGCGCACACACGCGTAGATGTCCCAGCTCTGCACCTTGGCGCTGGCCGGATAGATCGGAAAGAACTCCCGCTCGAACACCGCGAGCAGCTCGTCCTCTCCGGCTGCCCCCGATGCCGTAGCGATGGTCTTCAGCGACTTCGTCCCCGGCTTGTCTCCGCTGGGCGAGTGGAGCACGAGGAACGCGGGATGGGTCAATTGCATTGTGCGACCGAAGTACTTGACCTCGCCGGACAGCATGATGCGGGTATCGGGGACGAGTTTGCCGATCATCCAGTCGGCGTTGAAGAACGTGGCGGTCACCTTCGGCCGATGGTTGCCGAGCGTCACGCGCAGCCACTTGCGTTTGCGCTTGTCGGGCCGCGGTTTCATGTAGTCGGATTTGGTGTCGGTGATGACGTCGACGAACGTGACGTGCTCGCCTTCTTCCACGTCGAGGTCCTCGTCTCCGCCGCGCACCGTCATGCCCTCGCTGTACTTGCGGGGATAGTGGCGCAGTAGGTCGTTGACGGTGCGGATCCCGAAGTTCTCCTCGAGCTTTTTCGCTGTCGTCCTGCCGAGCACGAAGTCGAGCCGGTCGCCGAGCGTGGCCACCGCTACTCGACTCCGATCAGCAACGCGTCACCGCGATGGCCGGTCTTGTAGGTCACCAACTCGGTGCCCGGATGATGACGGTGCACGTGCGCCTGCAGGTCCTCGCCCACCCAGTCGTCGACGCCCGCGCCGACGAGCACCGTGACCAGCTCACCACCGGCACCCAGCAGCAGGTCGAGCAGCCGACGTGCCGTCGCGGCGATGTCGTGGCGCACCACCAGGACCTCGTCGCCAGCGATCCCCAGCCCGTCACCCGGCTCGCACGGGCCGGCGAAGGTGAGCGCCTCTTCGTCGGCAACCCGCACGGAAGCGTGCCGTGTGGCTCCGGCCGCCCGCGTCATCGAGTACCCGTCATCGACGACGGCCCGGCCGGGTTCGTGCACGGCGAGCGCGGCCAGCCCCTGCACCATCGATCCTGTGGGTACCGGCACGACGCTGAGTCCCCAGCCGGTGGCCGCCGCGCAGCCCGCCACGAGTTCCTCGGCGGCCACGAAGCCGTTGGGCAGCACCACGACCTGGCCCGCGCCGGTGTCGACGACCGCGCGCAGCAGCTCCTTGGCGCTGATCGACGCGGACGGGTCGGGTCGGTCGTCGGCGCACCGCAGCACATGCGCACCTTCGCTGGTGAAGAGCTGCTCCGCGCCGTCCCCGTCGACCACGGCCAGCACCACGCGCCGGCGCGTCCATCGGCTGTGCATCACGGCGCCGTGCAGCGTCGAGATCTGGATCTGGCTGGGTGTGCCGACGGCGAGACCGGCCTCGATCGCGGCCCCGGCGTCGTCGGCGTGCACGTGCACCGAGTAGCGGTCGCCACCGTCGCCGGCGATGGCCACCGAGTCGCCGAGCTCCTCGAGCCGTTCGCGCAAGGCGTCGAGCCGCTGGCCGGTTGCGCTGATCTGATACATCACCTCGTAGTGAGGCGGGCGGACGTCAGCGCTCGGTTCCGTGGCGTCTTGGACGGGGGGCGACGGAACGTACTCGCCGCGTGCGGGGGTGTGGCCGGTGAGGGTGGCCGCCAGCGCGTCGAGCAACACCACCAGCCCCCGGCCGCCAGCGTCGACGACCCCGAACTCGGCCAGCACGCCGAGCTGCTCCGGCGTGCGTTCGAGCGCGGTGACGGCCGCCTCCGCGGCGGAAAGCACGGTGCTGGCCAGGTCGTCGCCGTCGTCGGCGCAATGCTCTGCCCGGGCGGCGGCCGCCTGCAGCACCGACACGATCGTGCCCGCCACCTCCTCGCCCATCGAACCGACCGCCAAGGCCACCCCGTGCCGCAACGCGGCGCCGAACAGCACCGCGTCGACGTCGGCGAGATGGCTGTCCGTGTCGGCCGAGGCAGACGCCGTCACGTCAGCGAGACCGCGCAGGATCTGCGACAGAATCACCCCGGAGTTGCCGCGCGCGCCGCGCAGTGCGCCGCGGGCCAGGGCTGCCGCCACCTGCGACACGTCGCCGGATCTCTTGGCGTGCCGCTCGGCCTCGGCAAGAGCGGCCCGCATCGTGAACAGCATGTTGGTGCCGGTATCGGCGTCCGCGACGGGGAAGACGTTGAGCCGGTTGATCTCCTCGGCGTGGACCACCAGGCCGCCGACCGCGGCGTGCGCCCAGTCGAGCAGGCCGGACGCGTCCAACCGCCGACCCGACATCACACCTCCTCGCCCGGCGCACCCGCTGCGAGCCTATCGAGTGGCAGTGACAGGCCTTGGCGACTCCCCCTGCCGCCGTCATTTTGGTGATCATCCGCAAGGCCGGTATCCTGATTCGGTTGTCGGGTCACCCGATCTGGTTGCTGGCCTGCGACGACACACTGACTGACCGATCCGAATGGAGTTTCTGCTATGGCTGCCGTCTGCGATATCTGCGGGAAGGGTCCGGGCTTCGGCAAGAACGTGTCGCACTCGCACCGGCGGACTAACCGTCGCTGGAATCCCAACATCCAGACCGTGCGCGCGGTCGCTCGCCCCGGCGGCAACAAGCAGCGGCTGAACGTGTGCACCTCTTGCCTGAAGGCGGGCAAGGTCGCACGCGGCTGAATTTCCGCGCCGAAAGTGAAGCCAGGGCTGTGAATCCGCCAGATCAACGACCAGGAATTCGGTTTCGGCGCAAAGGCAGTGTCAGGACAGCCGCCAGTCGACCGGCTCGGCGTCCAGGTCCGACAACAGTGCGTTCGCGCGGCTGAACGGCCGCGACCCGAAGAACCCCCGCTGCGCCGACAGCGGCGACGGGTGAACGGAGTCGATGGTCGCGACCCGCGAGCCGCCCTCGGCCAGCATCGGCTTCAGCGTTGCCGCGTCGCGTCCCCACAGGATGGCAACCAGCGGCTGCGGACGGTCCGCAAGCGCTCGGATGGCACACTCGGTGACCACTTCCCAGCCCTTGCCGCGGTGCGAAGCAGGATTCTGAGGCCGCACCGTCAGCACCCTGTTCAGCAGCAACACCCCGCGCTCGGCCCACGGCGTCAGGTCGCCGTTCGACGGCGTCGGGTAGCCGAGATCGGTGCAGTACTCCGCGAAGATGTTGTCCAGGCTGCGCGGTAATGGCCTGACGTCGGGGGCGACGGAGAAGCTCAGCCCGACGGCGTGTCCCGGCGTCGGATACGGGTCTTGCCCGACGACGAGTACCCGGACCTTCTCAAATGGAAAGGTGAACGCGCGCAATACATTTCGTCCTGCGGGCAGGTAGCGCTGGCCTGCCGCAAGCTCGGCGCGCAGAAATTCCCCCATCGCCGCGACCTGATCCGCGACGGGTTCCAGCGCCTGCGCCCAACCGTCGTCGACGAGTTCCTTGAGCGGACGTGTCGTCACGGCCGACAACCTACGCCAGCCCGTTCACCAACAGCACCACCGTGTCCGCCCCGGCGTGACGGTCTTCGGAGATCGACCGGTACTCCGGCGATTCGGCCCAGGCCCGGAACGCGGCCTCGTCGGGAAACGACACCAACACCACCTTGTCGAGGTTCCACTCACCCTCGATGACCTGCGGCGACTCGTCGGCGGCCAGCAACGTCCCGGGGTGTCGGCGGAAGACCTCCATGAATCTCGCCTGATAGCGGTCATAGGCGGCCCGGTCGGTGAACTTCAACTGAGCGATCGCATAGACGGTCACGCCGTCACGCTAACTGCCGAACGACTGCCAGCCCGCGTGTCCTTGCCATTCCGCGCTGTCGACGAGCACCCGGGGCGGCCCGTCCACCACGGCGCCGATCACCCGCCAGCCGTGCGGCACCCGCCCGTCGAACACCGCGACCAGCGCGTGGTCCTCCCCGCCGCCGAGCACCCATGCCCAGGCGTCGGCGCCGACCACCTGAGCGGCCTCGAGCACCGCGTCACGATCGCCGGCCAGCCCCGCCGTCGACAACTCGATGCCGACACCGGACGCCTCGGCGATGTGCCGCACGTCGGCGACCAGGCCGTCCGAGATGTCCGTCATCGCGCGCGCCCCCGCCTTGGCCGCGAGCACACCCTGACCGTAGGGCGGCTCGGGCACGAGATGGCGGCGCCGCAGATCGTCGAAACCAGGAAAATTCAACTGCCACAACGAGTATCCCGCGGCTGATCGGCCAAGCTCCCCGCAGACAGCGATCACCGATCCCGCGGTCGCACCGCTGCGGGTCACTGGCGCGCGGCCGGCCAGGTCGCCGAGCACCGTGACCGACACCACCCATTGCGGGCTGCTGACCAGATCGCCGCCGACGATGCCGGACCCGACCCGGCGAGCCTCGTCCCACATTCCGTCCGCCAGCTCGCCGACCTGCGCGACGGGCGTGTCAGCCGGCGCGCCGAACGACACCACGAAACCCGTTGCGGCAGCGCCCATTGCCTCGACGTCGGCCGCGTTCTGGGCCATCGCTTTGCGCCCGATGTCATGCGGCGTGGACCAGTCCCGGCGAAAGTGCCGGGATTCGACGAGCATGTCGGTGGAGACGACGACGCGGCCATCCGGGGCCGCGACCACCGCCGCGTCGTCGCCGGGACCGAGCAGCGTGTGGGCACCGTGGCGGCGGCCGGCGAGCAATCGGTCGATCACGGCGAACTCGCCCAGGTCCGCGAGCGTCGGCTCCTTGCTCACGTCTGACTCCTGCCCTGAAGGCCCGTGTTACCTGCGGTACTTTTGATCTCTGCCGGCCTGAAGCACCGGCCAGTGTATTGCGGAGGAGAGGTGCGGGTGGTCGAGGCATTCATGCTGATTCAGACCGAGGTAGGCCGCGCCGAAGTCGTCGCCAAGCAACTCGCCACCCTTGCCGGGGTGCTGACCGCCGAATACGTCACCGGACCCTATGACGTCATCGTGCGCATCGGCGCCGACACGCTCGAGCGGCTTCAGGCTGACGTCGTGCCCAGCGTGCAGCAGACCGCGGGCATCACCCGCACGCTGACGTGCCCGATCGCCGGCAAGTCCCAGCCCTGAGCGACGGCCCCCCGCGGGCGTTGCTCGTCGCCGCGGTCGGCGTCGCGGTGGCGGCCGCGGTCGCCGTGCTGGTGATCGCCGTGACGACGTCGCGCCAGCCGCAGGAACGACCTCTCGTCGTCCCGGCGGTGCCTGTCCCGCAGGCGGACGCCCCCGAGTGCGCGACATTGATGGGCGCGCTGCCGCAACGCCTCGGCGACTACCAGCGGGCCACCCCCGCCGACCCGGTTCCGCCGGGCACCGCCGCGTGGCGGTCAGGCAGCGACGACGAGCCGATCCTGCTGCGCTGCGGGGTGGGCCAGCCCACGGATTTCGTCGTCGGCGCGCAGATCAACGTCGTCAACACCGTGCAGTGGTTCCGCGTGCCCGAACAGAGCACCGGCCGTTCCACCTGGTTCGTCGTCGACCGGCCGGTCTACGTCGCGCTGACCCTGCCTCAGGGAACCGGGGCCACACCGATCCAGGAGATGTCGGACGTCGTCGCGGCGAAGCTGCCTGCGGTGCCGATCAGGCCCGGACCGCCGCGCTAGAACTCAGCGCAGGCCGACGCCCCTGGCCAGCGCGGTGTCGACCATCGCGGCGAGCAGGGTCGGGTAGTCCACACCGCTGGCGGCCCACATGCGCGGGTACATCGAGATCGTCGTGAAACCGGGCATGGTGTTGATCTCGTTCACCAGCGGCCCGTTCTCCGTGAGGAAGAAGTCGACGCGGGCCAGGCCCTGGCAGTCGATCGCGTGAAACGCCCGAATCGCCAACGCCCGCACGTCTTCGGCGACCTCATCGTCGACCTTTGCCGGCACGTCGAGTTCGGCCCCCTCGTCGAGATATTTGGTCGCGAAATCGTAGAACGCGTCCTCGCGGCCACGCACTCCTTCGACGCGAATCTCACCGACGGTGCTCGCCTGCACGGTGCCGTCGGGCAGTTCGAGCACACCACACTCCAGCTCCCGCCCGCGAATCGCCTTTTCCACCAACACTTTTGGATCGTGCTGACGCGCGTTCTCGATGGCCGCGGGCAGTTCTTCCCATGACGACACCCGGCTCACGCCGATCGACGACCCGGCCCTGGCGGGTTTGACGAACACGGGCAGGCCGAGGCGGTTTTTGTCTCGTTCGGTCAGCGTGGCCTGCCGTGGGCGTAGCACCGTGTGGTCGCCGATCGGCAGTCGCTCGGCGGCCAGCAGCTTCTTGGTGAACTCCTTGTCCATGCCCGCGGCGCTGGCGAAAACACCCGCGCCGACGTAGGGCACCCCGGCCAGCTCGAGCAGACCCTGGATCGTGCCGTCCTCACCATAGGGTCCGTGTAGCACCGGGAAAACCACGTCGACGGACGCCAGCGCCTCACCGAGCGCAAGCTCCGCACCCGACGACGCGGTGACCTCCGGTAATCGACCACCTTCGATCGCCAGGTTGCCGGGATCGGCGTTGGTCAGCACCCAGGTGCCCTCCCGGGTGATGCCGATCGGCACGGCATCGAACCGCGCCGGGTCAAGGTGGCGCAGGATGCTGCCAGCCGTCACGCAGGAGATCGCGTGCTCGTTGCTGCGCCCTCCGTAGACCACGGCGACGCGGACCCTGCCGGCAGTCACAAGCTAGAGAGGCTACCGGTCAGACCGCCGACAACGCGCTCTCGACGTCGGCGACCAGGTCATCGGTGTCCTCGATCCCCGCTGACAGCCGCGCGAACCCGTCGACCACCTGGTCGCCCCAGCGGGCGCGGCCGTCGACGGACGTATGGATCCCGCCGAAGCGCTGCATCTGCGCGGAAGCCGTCGGGTAGGCCGGGTCGTCAGGCAGACCCGGATACCTCACGGAGCGCACCGCCGGATGACTATGCAGCATCGTGGCGAGTGCTTGCGCGTTGCGGCATTGGCGCTCCAGCCGCAACCCTGCGGTGCCCAGACTGCGCAGGACGAGCCACGCTTCGAACGCACCGAGAATCGGCCCGGTCAACAGCCGCTCGGCGGCGACCGCGGCTATCAGCTCCGGCTTGCTGCCGGCGACGTAACCCGCGACGAGATCGCTGTGCCCGGCCAACGCTTTTGTCGCGCTGGCCACCACCAGATCGGCTCCGAGCCCCAGCGGCTGCTGACCCAGCGGCGTCGCTGCGGTGTTGTCGACGACGAGAGTCGCCCCCCGGCCGCGACACATCAGCGCCAGTTGGTGCAGTTCCACTACATCGAGCTGCGGGTTCACCGGTGTCTCGGCCAGCACCACGTCGGCGTCAGCCGCCGCTTCGCACATCTGGCCGGCGGTCGCCTCGCGCACTGTAATTCCTTGGCGTGCCAAGTATTCGACCGCATAGCGGCGGACCTGGTAGTAACCGTCGGCAGGCATCACAAGGACCCCGCGCGGCCTGACGAGCGCTCGCAGCACCGACGTGATCGCCGCCATCCCCGAGCCGAACACAAGCGCCGCCGTCGCACCCTCGAGTTGGGCGATGGCCGACTCGAGTTGCCGCCATGTGGGGTTCGAGCTCCGGCCGTA
>DASWBF010000231.1:0-1754 GCA_036390735.1 Mycobacterium sp.
GTCGTAGTCTCACACGAGACGATCCGGGCCTGGTGCCAAGCACGCCGCGTGTCGTGCGGTGACGCCGGGTTCCATGGGCCCGGTGGTGGTTTGCTCCTTCCTGGGGTCGTTGGGGCAGTGGCCTGTTGGTCAGGGGATGGCCAGGGCGCGGTTGAAGGCGTCGGCGAATTCTTGTGCCCAGGGCCAGGTTTGGCAGACACGGAGGATCAGGTGGCGGGAGTGGCTGATCAGGCGGACGGCGGTGTGCAGCAGCCGGTGGCGCAGCGTGGCGGGCTCGGCCTTGGCCAGCGGCCCGTCCAGCAGGAGCAGCCTCATCCAGCACAGCAGGTCGATGGCGAGGGCGGCGGTGGTGATCCAGGCGGTGTTGATGGCGAACGAGGACGAGGGCCAGCGGCCCAGCCCGGTGTCCTTGGCGTTGCGGATGAATCCCTCCACGCGGGCGTGCACCCGGTGGCGGGCCTCAAGCCGCTGGACCTGCCCGCCGCGAGTGGCGGTGGCGAGCACTTGGTAGCGGTAGCCGTTGTGCTGCTCGAACAACGACAGCTGGGTGCCTTCGTCGATCTTTTCCCGCCGCACCAGGATCCGCATGTCAGCGGGCCAGCCATCGAGCCGGTCCCCGCCGACGGACTCACGCAGCAGCCCGGTCAGCTCCGCCACCTGCGCGTCCTGGCGCGCCGTGCCGTGCTGGTCGAGCGCCGGCTCCCAGGTGCTGGCGGGCAGCTGCCCGATCGCGACCCGCACCCGCTCGTCGAGGTCGAACCCGACCGAGTAGTGCACCGACCAGCCCGGCCGGGCATTGAGCTTCGTCAGGTGCTCGACCACGGCGTGGCTGCTACCCGCGCCGTCGATGGTGACCAGCAGGTTGTGTCGCCACTTGGCGGGGACCGCGGCAATCGCGGCGTCGATGATCGCGATGTGGTCGGCGGCGGTGTTGGAGCCGGCGTTGCCCGGCCGGGGGATGATCGCCAGCAGCTCGCCGGTGTTGTCGCACCAGGCCATCAGCGGATGAAACCCCCAGCCGCCCTTGAAGTTGCCCGCCGCGTGCTGTTTGTCGCTGTGCGAGTCGACCAGCGACGCGTCGATGCGGATCACGATGGTGGCGCCGAGGTCGCCGTCGCAGGTGGGCGCGGGCGGGATCGCACCATGCCGGGCCGCGATCGCCTCCCACACCTTCGGCCGGATCCGGTTGCGCACCACGGTGATCGCGGCGATGTCGGACGCGTCGAGCTCGTTCAACGACCGCCACACCGTGGGGATCGACGCCACCGGCCCGAACAGCCGCGGCTGCTGGCCCAGCACGACGACATCGGAGATGTCGCGGCCGCCGTCGCAGATCGATACCGCCACGTCCCGCAGCACCCCGCCCCGGTCGTGGGTCACCTCCGGCCGCGACACCGCTGCCGACAACCCCTCGGTGAGCCCGGTCGCATCCGCCAGCATCCGGGGCAGCACGCACCCAGCGTGCTGCGCCACGTCGTCGCCGCGGACCTCTACCCGCAGATTCTTCGACCAATCGGTGATAGCTTGCATCTGTTAGGTGCACTCCCTCGCGTGATAATCGAACGTCGGCAACGTCGATTCTCGTTGAGGCAGTGCACCTTTCACATTCACGACACGCATCCGCTGTCAACTACGTGAAATGTCGAGGTCAGATGGCCAGAGGCTTTCTGTTCCTCCGAGTGTCGATCCTTGGGAGCAGCAGCCCCGCCCGCACCCATGTCCATGCCGGTCACCGTGATGCGGCGCAGGACCAT
>DASWBF010000232.1:0-32942 GCA_036390735.1 Mycobacterium sp.
CAGCGGCGCGACACCGACGCGGCGACGCAGATCCCGTAACGCCTTGCCCGACACCGACGGCACCGATCCGGTGTCGAGGGCGGCGATCAGCTTGTCCCACACCTTCGGATAGCCCACTCCGGGGAAAAGGCACAGTGCCAGAACGAAATACACACCCACCCGCGACGGCAGCGCCCGCAACCGCCGCTCGGTGGCTCGGGTCTGCACCAGCACCGAATCGACCAACTCGAACGGCACCTGCCGGGTCAGCTCGCCCAGGTGACCGGGAGCGAACACGCCCGCCGCCACCGTGATCGACCGGACCACGGTGGTCAATGCCGAACGCAGTCCCCGGCGACCGGCGCCGCGCCCGGCCGCGGACCGGGCGGGCATGACAGAATCCAGCACAGCGGCTCCTCGGTAGAGCGTGATCTTGGTTCGATCCCTCTTCTACCAGGGGCCGCGCCCACTTCACCGCAACTGCGCAACAGTCACGCGTGTCACACTTGACTCAACAGCCACACCCTTAACTACCCGGCATTGAGACTAGCCCGGCCTCCTTGCGGCAGTGCTCGGTGTGGTGGCCGGGATAAGACTCATGCGCGACGAGCCGCGGCAGGTTGGACATCTGCTGCTTGAGGTCGGCGTTGACCGCGACGCGTGACCGGTATCCGCCCGAGTAGTAGTTGAACCCGGACCACGGCTTGTCAGTGACGACCTCGTACTCGACGACCTCGCCGTCGGGAAGCGGAAACGACGCGCGGACCCGGTCGCGCAGCGCGCTGGAGAACGCGTCGATGCATTCGCGCAGCCGTTCCGGCGGGATTTCGTCGCTCAACCGGTAGGCCTGCATGCGGTCGGCAAGCGGACCGGTACCGCCGAGCGCTTCATCCAGGTGAGCATGCGCAGCGCGATACCGCTCCGGGTCCCCCTTCGAGATCGACACGTCGAAGTAGGCGCGCACCTCGTCGACGAACCCGACCTGCTCCCCGGCGAACTTGCGGCCCGCGCATTCCAGAGCGCGCAGGTGGGCGGCGACGAAGTCGGCGCGTGCCGGCTCCAGGCCCGCCGGGATCAGGCTCAGTAACTCGGCGGCGCGGCGGGCCAACTGCGACGGACTCGGCGCAGGCTCGTTCTCGACGATCCGGCGCAGCGCCGGGTCGCCGGTGAACGCGTCGACGTAACCGGACTCGATCCGGTCGAATCGCAGCCCGAGCAGAAGGTATTCGCGCACGAGAGCGTCGGAGTCCACCCCGCCAATCTAGAGGCCGCAAGTCCTGCAAGGATGGCCTGATGGCGCGGCCGAGCGAGCCCAGCCCGTACGTCGAGTTCGACCGGGCGCAATGGCGCGAACTACGTAAGTCGACGCCGCTGCCGCTGACCGAGGAAGAGCTGTATCGGCTGCGGGGCCTCGGTGAGCAGATCGACTTGGCCGAGGTCGCCGAGGTCTACCTGCCGCTCGCGCGGTTGATCCACCTACAGGTCGCCGCCCGGCAGCGGCTGTTCGACGCGACCGCAGAGTTCCTGGGCGAGCAGCACCAGCCGGAGCGGCCGGTGCCGTTCGTGATCGGCGTCGCGGGCAGCGTGGCAGTCGGCAAGTCCACCACCGCTCGCGTGCTTCAGGCGTTGTTGGCTCGGTGGGAACACCACCCGCGAGTCGACCTGGTCACCACCGACGGCTTCCTTTATCCCAATGCCGAGCTCAGTCGGCGAAACCTAATGCACCGCAAGGGTTTTCCGGAGAGTTATGACCGCCGGGCCCTGCTGCGGTTCGTCACCGCGGTGAAATCGGGCGCCGACAAAGTGTGCGCCCCGGTGTACTCGCATCTGCTCTACGACATCGTGCCGGGCGAGATGCAGGCCGTCCGTCACCCTGACATCTTGATTCTCGAGGGACTCAACGTGTTACAGACCGGGCCGACGCTGATGGTGTCGGACCTGTTCGACTTCTCGATCTACGTCGACGCCCGCGTCAAAGACATCGAGCAGTGGTACATCTTGCGGTTCTTGACCATGCGCTCGACCGCGTTCGCGAACCCCGCGTCGCACTTCCACCACTATGCCGCGCTGAACGACCAGAAGGCCGTCGCGGCGGCTCGCGAGATCTGGCGGTCGATCAACCGGCCGAACCTGATCGAAAACATCCTGCCCACCCGGCCGCGCGCCACGCTGGTGCTGCGCAAGGATGCCGACCACTCCATCAACCGGCTACGGCTGCGCAAGCTGTAGAAAGGCCGGTGCGGGGCGGCTCGCTGACGTACCACCGGCGGTGCCCCGCACCCGGCATATGCGGGAGTCACGCCTTCAGACGACGCACCCCGAGGTATTGCACGTAGGCGAAGAACGCGGTGTAGACGCCAGTGGCGAGGGTGACGGCGACCCCGGCCTCGGTCAGCGGCGCGGCGTCGGTCAGCACGATCGCAAGCGTCGCCAGCGTGCACACCACGTTGGCCAGGCTGACGCCGATCCCGACGCGCCGCAGCGACGGCAGCGCGGCCAGGTAGTACACCACTACGCCGTAGGTCACGAACGCGGCGCCGATCAGGTACTCGGTGGTCGGCGACATCCCGCCGATCGTCGACAGCGGGTTGGCCAACGCCGCGACGGCCAGGCCGGCCATCCCGGTGAGCGTCGCGTCGGCGCGCAACGCGAAGCGCAACAGCGCGTCGGTGGAGGCGGACAACGGGCGGGTGGTGATGGCGGTCATCGGGTGCTCCTTTGCGACTTAAGTTGACGTCGTCGAACACCTTCGATGCTGCTGACCAGCCACTGCCACCACCACGCCGCGCGCTGCCAAACACTGCCAATCGCCCGGCGGCCGGGGCTCAGAGACGCCCGCTGCCCCGCAGCTCGGGGTGCACCCAGTCAGGTGAGCGACGTCCTTTGAACGCCCGCACCCCTTCCACCGCCTCGGCCGAGTACAGGCTCGTGGTCATCCCGATGCGGTCGTACAACCCCATGTACGCATCCAGGCTGGATTTGATCACTGCACGGGCGCCCGGCGCGGTTCGGCAACACTGCGCGAGCACATCCCGGGCCGTCTCCAACAGATCGTCGTGCGCGACCACCCGGGCGACCATGCCCCAGGCCAACGCCTCCTGCGCGCTCAGCACCCGGCCGGTGAACATCAGATCGCGGGTCCGGACCGGCCCGATGAGCCGCGCCAGCATCTGGCTGTAGTAGGTGTCGGCGTAGCCGCGGAACAGCTCCGGCACCCGGAACGTTGCGCGCTCGCTGACCACCGACATGTCGCTGCACAGTGCGATCTGCAGGCCACCGCCCTGGCACAGCCCGTTGACCGCTGACACCACCGGCTTGACGGAGGTCCGCAGCATGTCGAACGGCGTGATGTCCATCGACAGCGCCGAGCCGAACGTGATCCAGTCGTCGGCTCCGCCGCCGCCCATGTCGCCGCCCGGTGCGAAGACGTCGCCGGTGCCGGTGATCAACAACCCGGCCAGGCTCTTGTCTTCGTTGACCCGCCCCACCGCGTACCGGATGCCGAAGTACATCGCCGGGGTCAGCGCGTTGCGCGCCTCGGGACGGTCGATGGTCAGAACCGCGAACGGCCCGTCGCGCCGCAACGTGAGAAACGGTGTTCCCAGCCAGTCACCTTCGGGTGGCCGGGGCGTGCTGCCGGACGCCGGTGTCGTGGCCATCGGTCTCCTCGTCGTCGCTATGCGGTTTCGGACAGTGCGTAGGCAGCTGCATCGTCGAAAGTCATTGCGCTGCCACGCTGGCGCGCCACGTCGAACGCCTCGACCCCGAGTGCATCCCGAGTGCTGCGCACACATTCTTCGTGAAAGACGACGAGCCGGGGAAGCGGAATCGGTTGGGTGCCCACCGCCCGAGCCAGCGTGTCCGCCGCACCCATCATCACGGCGGCGCGCGTCGGGTCGCGAGACGCCGCAATCCATGCCAGCGCCTCCAAGCACCCGGCCGCGCCGCGTCTGTCGTTGACCTTGCGGGTCGCCCTCACGCCGTCCTGCAACAGCTGTTCAGCGCGCTCAGGCCGGCCGTACTGCCACCAGCCGACGCCCAACGACCACAGCGCGTAGGCCCGATACACCACTTCGTCATGGGATTTCGCCAGGGCAAGCGCCTTTTCGTGCCAGATCAACCCGCGGGCGGTATCCCCGGCAAACTCGAGTGTCCAGCCCAGCAGGAGCATGGCGTTCTCCTGCTCGCTGTCGTCGCTTCCCCCGCTCAGTCCCTCCTCGAGGAGCACGGATGCGCGCTCGAAGTCGCCGTTGACAAGCGCAGTGATGCCGTCGGCCAGCGCCACTCCGGCCGTTGTCCTTCCAGCGTCCAATTGCTCGACCAGGGCTCGCGCCTCAGCCGCGCTCGCCGCCCCAGTCGCCAGGTCACACAGCAGCGGCGAAAGCAAAGCGACACTGTAGAGCGCCCGCACGCGCTCAAGAGTCGCGTCTCGCGGTGTTCGCACCAACGCGCGGTTCGTCCAGCGCCACGCTTCCCGCAGCATCCCCTGGCACATCCAAATCGGTTGCAGTGCAATGCTGATCGCGAGGGCAGCCTGGCCGTCTTGCGACAGGCTGAACTCGAGCGCCTCCCGGATGTTGGGCGTCTCACGATCGACACGGGCGAGCCAGTCGAGTTGGCGCGAACTGAACCACTGCTCGGCCGCCTGTTGAGCAAGCCGCCGATACCAGTCCGTGTGTCTACGGCGAATCTCCGAGAACTCAGCCGTCTGCTCGATCCGCTGCCGGCCGTATTCGCGCAGAGTATCGAGCAGGCGAAACCGAACCACCCCGTCCGATTCGGTCCGCACCAGAATCGACTTGTCCACCAGCGACGCCACCACGTCGAGAAGCTCGTATTCGGTCATGTCGGCGCCGCAAATGTCTTGTGCCGCTTCGAGTTCGAAACTGCCGGCGAACACCGACAACCGTCTCCACAGCTCCTGCTCGGCGGGTGTGCACAGGTCGTAGCTCCAGCCGACACTCCAACTCAGTGTCCGCTGTCGGGTCGGGACGCCGCGGGCACCGCGGGTGAGAAGTTGGTACCGGTCGGCCAACCGCTCCAGCAGCTGGTCGAGCGACATCGCGCGCAGCCGTGCGGCCGCGAGCTCGATCGCCAGCGGAAGTCCTTCCAGACGGGAGACGATGTCGGCCACGGTGCGCTTGTTCTCTTCCGTGAGCCGAAAGCCCGGGACCGCCGCCGTGGCCCGCTCCGCGAACAACGCGATGGCGTCGTAGCCGGGCGTCCCGCCAAGAGTGTCGTCGGCACCGGGATACGCGAGCGGGGCGATCCGCAGCACCGATTCGCCGGCCACGCCGAGCCGCTCCCGGGTGGTGGTGAGGAGCCGCAGATCCGGGCAGGCGCTGAGCACTTCCTCGACAAGCCGCGCCACGTCGTCGACCACCTGTTCGCAGTTGTCGAGCACCAACAGCAGCCGGCGTGACCGCAGGAAGTCGACGAGCACGTCGCGCAACGGCCGCCCCGACTCGTCGCGCATGCCCAACGCCGCGGCCACCACGTCGATCAGCAACGAGCCGTCGCGCAGCTCCCCCAGCTCGACGAGCCGGACACCGTCGGGGTAATCCGGCACCACCTCGGAGGCGGCCCGGATCGCCAGGCGGGTCTTGCCTACTCCCCCGATGCCGGTCAACGTCACCAGGCGCGATGTCGACAGCAGCGACTTCAGCTCCGCCAGCTCGGTGCCGCGACCTACGAAACTGGTCAGTTCGAGCGGAAGCCCGCCGCCAGCACGGCGCCTCGGACGCGGCTCATCCCGGCGCTCCTGGGCTTCGTCCGTGGGCAGCGCCATGTCGTCGACGGGCGCCCCGCGGCGAGACTGAAGTTTCTGCAGTTCCTCTCCGGCGGCGACGGCAGTCGGCCTGCTCTCGGGTTCGCGCGACATCATCGTCGCGATGGCATCGGCGATGTCCGCGGGCACGTCGCTATCGCGCAGATCGGGCACGGGTTCGGTGGCGATGCGCAGGAATTGCGTCAGCACCTTTTCACCGCTCTTGCGTTCGTAGGCCGCATGGCCGGTCAGCGCGCAGAACAGTGTGGCACCGAGGCCGTAGATGTCCGATGCGACCGACGGCGGATCGCCGCCGAGGATCTCCGGGGCGGTGAACGCCGGAGATCCGGTGAAAGTGCCTGCGGCGGTTTTGAATCCGCCGACGACGTGCGCGATCCCGAAGTCGCTCAACACCGGCTCGCCGTAGTCGGTGAGAAGGATGTTCGCCGGCTTGACGTCGCGGTGCATAATCCCCAGCCGATGCGCCGACTCCAGCGCACCGGCCATCTTCACCCCGATGTGCAACACCTCGTCGACGGGCAGCAGACCCAGTCGTCGAATTCGATCTTCGAGCGAGCCTTGCCCGTGGTACTGCATCACCAGGTACGGGAAGCCGCCGTCGGTCTCCCCAACCTGCAACACCGCGGCGATGTTGGGATGTCCCGTCAGTCGGCCCATCGCGCGCTGTTCCCGCAGGAACCGCTCGCGGTCCTCGGCGACGTCGGTGGTGAGGACTTTGATCGCCACGGTGCGGTCCAACCCGACCTGCGTACACCGGTACACGACCCCGAAACCGCCGCGGCCGATCTCGTCGGCGTCGTCGAACCCGGCCGCACGCAACTGAGAGACGATCGCTGAGCCGACGTCGCGCTGCGTGCTGTACGGGTCGCTATCCATCACCGGCTTTCTGCTCGCTCTGAGCATAGGCGTCGATTATCTGCGCACCTCATGGAGGATCTCGGCAACCGTGGCCTCGGAGACGGTCTTCGGAAAGCCCAGGAGGACGCGATCGATCACGCCGTCGCAGCGAGCCCGGAGCTTGCCGGCCAACGTGTCGACCGGTGCGACAACGGCGAAGGCGTCGAGGATTTCGTCGTCGATGAGCGATCCCATCGTGTCCCAATCCCCTTGAAGGGACAGCCGGTGCAGCTCGCCGTGAAGGTCACCCCAGCCGTGCAACTCCAGCACTTTGCGGTACGCGGGCGTCGACGCGTAGAACGCGATCTGCTTGCGCGTCGCGGCCGCGGCGGACGCCAGTTCGGCATCGGACTCCCCGGTCACGACGAAAACCGGGCACATCAGCTCGAAGTCACCCCGATCGCGACCCGAGCGTTCGATCCCCCGCAGCAACGTCGGTATCGTCACCTCGTCGAGGTAGCGCTTCGTCGTGAACGCATGGCCGATCATGCCGTCGGCGACTTCGCCGCACATCTCGGTCATCACCTCGCCCACGGCCGCGATGAACACCTTCGGGAACCCGTACGGCGTGGGCTCGGGCACGAACATCGGCGTCATCAATTTGTGGGTGTAGAAGTCACCTTCGAAGCGCAGCGTCGTGCCATCCTGCCAGCACGACCAGATCGCGCGCAGCGCAAGGATGAACTCGCGCATGCGGTGCACCGGACGGCTCCACGGCATGCTGAATCGCTTCTCGATGTGAGCCTGGATCTGCGATCCGAGGCCGAGGATGAACCGGCCCTGCGAGTAGGCCTGCAGATCCCAGCCGACGTTGGCGATCGTCATCGGGTTGCGCGCGAACGCTACCGCGATGCTGGTGCCCAGTTCGACGCGCGACGTGTGCTCGGCGGCCAGCGCCAGCGGCAGAAACGGATCGTGGTTGATCTCGGCCGACCAGCACCCGTCGTAGCCTTGGCGTTCCAGAGCCGACGCGTCCTCGGGGATGCGGTCGAGTGCGCTGGGGATGCCCCGGTCGATCTTGAGGCGCGGCGTCGACGCGGCGGTCATGCGAGATACAGTAAGCCATTCAGTATGGTCACCATGCGCCGAGCGTGAAGCCAGGGTCGTGAAAATGAGCAATCAACAGCCCGGAATTCGATTTCGGCGTCGAGGAGGGGCATGACGAACACCGAGGGCTGGGAGGACACGCTCGACGACCTCAACCGTCGCCGCGAGCATGCCTGGGGCATGGGAGGCCCGGAGCGGCTGGCCAAGCACCGCGAGAAGGGCAAGCTCGACGCCCGCGCCCGGCTCGATCATCTTCTCGACAAGGGCTCGTTCGCCGAGTTCGGCACACTCGTAGGCGGCGAGGCCGCCGCCGACGGAATCGTCGCCGGATCGGGCTGCATCAACGGCCGGCCGGTGATGGTAGGCGCGGAGGACTTCACCACACTGGCAGGCACGATCGCGCCGGGCAGCAATTCGAAACGCTACCGGCTTGCCGAATTGGCGCTACGAAACAAAATCCCGCTGATCATGCTGCTCGAAGGCGCCGGTTTCCGTCCCGGTGGCCATTACGGACGCGCGCCCACCGATCTGATCGCTCAAGCGAAGTGCTCAGGCCGAGTGCCGACAGTGGCAGCGGTGCTCGGGCCGTCGGCCGGCCACGGCGCCCTGGTCGCGCGGTGTGCGACTTCACGATCATGAGCAGCCACGGCGCGATCTTCACCGCGGGCCCTCCCGTGGTGAAAGAGTCCACGGGAGAGGACATTTCGAAGGAGGATCTCGGCGGTCCCGATGTCGCGGTGCCCAGTGGGGTGATCCACAACGCTGCAGACGACGACGAGGCCGTGCTCGACGACATCCGCCGGTACCTATCCTATTTCCCGTCCAGCGCATGGTCGTACCCGTCGGCGCTGCCGCCCGACGACACCACCGAACCGCGCGCCACCCCGGAATTGCTCGACATCGTCTCCCGCGAGGGCCGCCGCATCTACGACATGCGGGCCGTGCTCGACGTGGTCTTCGACCAGCCGGACTGGTTGGAGGTGCAGCCGACGTTCGGGCGGGCGATCATCTGCGCGCTGGCCCACCTCGGTGGTGAGCCCGTCGCGGTGGTCGCCAACCAGCCGAAGGTGTTGGCCGGCTCCATCGATGCCGACGCCGCCGACAAGGCAGCGCATTTCATCACCGTCGCCGACTCGTTTCACCTGCCGCTCATTTTTCTTGCGGATAACCCCGGAATGCTTCCCGGCAGCCAGTCCGAGCGAAGCGGCGTGTTGCGCAGCGGCGCAAGGATGTTCGCCGCCCAGACGGCGGCCACCACGCTGAAGCTGCACGTGACCCTGCGCAAGGCTTATGGATTCGGTTCGATGGTGATGTCGCTGCTCGGGTTCGACGACCAGGTCGCCACCTTCGCGTATCCGGGCGCCACGATGGGTGCGATGAGCGCCGCGGCGCTGAGCCGCGCGTCTCACGCCGGACAGGACGTCTCGGCCAAGCTGCGCGAGCTGGAACTGCAGGCGTCCTTCCGATCCGCGGAGCACCTGGGTTTCGACGAGCTCATCGATCCCCGCGAGACGCGCAACGCGCTGCTGATCGCGCTTCACCGCGGCGTCTACAGTCGGCAAACCGCTGCGGAACCGGTGAGCCGCACCGTGATCACGCCGTGAGTGCGCCGGCGAGAAACTCCTCGGTGACCGCCTGAATCCGGCGGGAGAAGATGTGCCCGACGTGGCTGCCGTCGTACCAGTAAAGCTGGCCGCCCCACCGTTGGTGAAGCGCAATCGCAGGCTCGCGCAACGCCATCTGATCGTTCCATGCGCCCACCACCAGCCGCCGGTCCGGAGGTGCGGCGGGTTCGACGCGCAGAGGGTCGATCACCGACGTCATCGCGGTCACGTCGTCTGACTGAAGCAGCGGGCGGAAACGTTCGCTGGACGGTCCGCCGCGGGCGAGATGGTGCGCGATCATCGCGTTCAGCCCGAGGATCGGTGTGTACACCGCGACGGCGTCGACATGCTGCTCCAGCGCAGACACCAGCGCGGCGACCGGGCTGCCCAACGAAACTCCCGATACCGCAATGCTTGTCGATTGGGGCTGGAGCCATCGCACGAGCGCACGCACCTCCGAGACCGCTCGTATCATGCCTGCGACGTTGGCCAGCGGCTCCCGGTCGGGGTAGGTGGGCCACGCGGTGCGGCGGAATCCGTGCCCGGGCTGGACGGGCAGAGCGACGTTGAAACCCAGCTCGTGATGCAGGCGGCCGGCACGGGAGAAGAAAAGATCGACCGGCTGGCCCTGCCCCGCGCCATGTACCCAGACTACCCACGGCCGGGGACCGTCGACGTGCCGGATCAGGTAAGCCCCCGCCGTCGCTGTCCCCGAAAGACCCTGGGCTATCAGGTAATTCGGCAGCAGCGGGTGGTGATCGAACTTCAGCTTCTCGTACGAAATATGGCCGATCCGGTGGCGGCGCATGGCGCGAACCCGCAGCGGGGATGGCTCGGCGTACGCCCCTTGGATGCCGAGCGCCGACAATTCTTGCGCCGCAGCAGTATACGTGCTGGCCGGCAGCATCACCGGGGTGGCACGGCCACCGATCAGCGACATCCCGCTCAGCACCAGCTGGTCCAGCATCACCTCGACCAGCTGGCGCGCACCTCGCGGGGACGCGGGTGACCAGTCGGCGGTGTCCAAGCCGGTCAGGGCGCGCGGCAACACACCGCCGAACTCCTTGACGATCGAGCCCACGTTCATCCCGAACTGGCGACCCCCTCTCCTGTCGCAGCCACCGAATAAATTACAGTAATGCCTCCGGTACAGATCGCCCGCCCCAGTCTGCTATTTCGGCCCGCACCCGGAAAGACCGCCGTAGGGTCTCACCATGAACCGGTTGTCAAGCGCGGACGCAGCTTTCTGGTTCGCCGAGTCCCCTTCCTGGCATATGCACGTCGGCGCCTCAGCCGTCTGTGATCCGTCCGACGCGCCCGATTTCAGTTTCGAGTCGGTCAGGAAGCTGATCGCCACCCGCTTGCCCGAACTGCCGCAGCTTCGGTGGCGAGTCGCCGGCGCACCACTGGGCCTGGACCGACCGTGGTTCGTCGAAGACCATGATCTGGACATTGATTTCCACGTGCGGCACATCGCAGTTCCGTCGCCGGGCGGCCGTCGTGAATTCGACGAATTGGTAGGCCGGTTGATGTCCTACAAGCTCGACCGGTCGAAGCCGCTGTGGGAGCTGTGGTTCATCGAAGGCCTGGAGAACGGGCGCGCGGCGATCGTCACGAAAATGCACCACGCCGTCATCGACGGCGTGTCCGGCGCCGGGCTCAGCGAGATCCTGCTGGACGTCACGCCCGAGCCGCGGCCACCGGCGGTCGAAGTCAACCGGTCCTTGGTCGGCGTGCAGCTTCCGCGGCCGGAGATCCGGGCGCTGGGCGGCCTCGTCAACGTCGGCGTCAAGACCCCGTACCGAATCGCGCGGCTCGTCGAGCAGACGGTGCGCCAACAGCTTGCCACCCGCGGCATCGCGAACAAGCCGCCACGTTACTTCGACGCTCCGACAACGCGTTTCAACGCCCCGATCTCACCGCACCGGCGCATCAGCGGGACCAGTGTGCCGCTGGACCGGGTGAAGGCGGTCAAGGGCGCCTACGGGGTGAAACTCAACGACGTCGTACTGGCGTTGGTGGCGGGGGCAATGCGGCGCTACCTCGAAGATCGTGGTGAATTGCCGGAGAAGTCGCTCGTGTCGCAGCTGCCGGTATCCACCCGTCCCGAGGGCAACACGGAGATCGGCAACCAGATCAGCACCATGACGGTCTCCTTGGCCACCGATGTCGTTGACCCTGCCGAGCGGATCAGGGCCATCTATGCGAATTCGCAGGGCGCCAAGGAAATGGCCAGGGCGCTGACCGCGAACCAGATCATGGGCTTGAGCGAGACGACGCCGCCCGGGCTGCTGTCGTTGGCCGCGCGTGCCTACACCGCCAGTGGCATCGGTCGAACGCTAGCCCCGATCAACGTGGTGATTTCCAACGTTCCCGGACCCGACTTCCCGCTGTATCTGTGTGGCGCCGTGCTCGAGCGGCTGATGCCGGTGGGTCCGCTGGTTCTCGACGTCGGCCTGAACATCACCTGCTTTTCCTACCGCGGATCCGTCGACTTCGGTTTCGTGACGACTCCGGAGATCGCCCGTGACATCGAGGACATGGCTGACGCGATCGAGCCGCCGTTGCGCGAACTGGAGGTTGCGGCCGGTCTCGTTACCTCCTAGACCGAAGTTGCGGTAGCTGAGCGGGCCGGTTGCCTTGCTGACCTGGGGAAAGAGTTCGGGCAGGCCAGAATATGTAGTCAGAATAAATGGGCGTGTCGGCTAGGAACATCTCGGTGTAGCCGTTAAGCTGCTTGTCATGTCGCGGACAAGCGGGAAGGTCCACGTAGTCAGAGTTAAGAAGACCCACGTGGACAAGCGGGGCGATCGCCGCGAGTACTCCTCGGCGTATCTGCGCCGCACCTACCGCGAGGGCCAGCGGGTGCGCAACGAGACGGTGGCCAACCTGTCTGCGCTGCCCGAGCACGTCGTGGACTGGATCGACGCGGGGCTCAAGGGCGAGCAGCTGGTGCCAGCCGGCAGCGAGTTCAGCATCGCCCGGTCGCTGCCGCACGGGCACGTGGCCGCGGTCGCGGCGATGGCGCGCACGCTGGGCTTGCCCGCCCTGCTGGGGCCGTCGTGCCGGGCACGGGATCTGGTGCTGGCGCTGATCGTCTCGCGGGTGGTGCGCCCGGCGTCCAAGCTGGCCACCGCCGCGTGGTGGCCCGATGTCACCCTGGGAGTCGATCTCGATGTCGCCGGCGCCAGCACCGACGAGATCTACGCCGCGATGGACTGGCTGCTCGAGCGCCAAGACACCATCGAAGCCAAGCTCGCCGCCAAACATCTTGGGCCCGACGTGAATCCGTCGCGGATGGCGTTGTTCGACCTGACCAGCTCGTGGGTGACCGGGCGCTGTTGTGAGCTGGCCGCGCGCGGCTACTCTCGCGACGGCAAGAAAGGTTGTGAGCAGATCGAATACGGGATCCTCACCGACCCGGCGGGGCGCCCGGTCGCGGTGCGGGTGTTCGAAGGCAACACCGCCGACCCGGACGCGTTCACCGACATCGTCGAGGTGGTGCGCGATATCTTCGGGCTCGACAACCTGGTGCTGGTGGGCGATCGCGGCATGATCACCTCCGCGCGCATCGAAGCGCTGCGCGAACTCAACGACGATCCCGACACCGCAACCGATTTCGGGTGGATCACCGCGCTGCGCGCCCCGCAGATCGCCACCCTGGCCGCCGACGACGGGCCGCTGCAAATGTCGTTGTTCGACACCCAGGACCTCGCCGAGATCACCCACCCCGACTTCCCCGGCGAGCGGCTGATCGCCTGCCGCAACCCACTGCTGGCCGCCGAACGCACCCGCAAACGCGACGAGCTGCTGGCCGCCACCGAACACCTGCTGGAACCGATTATCGCCCGCGTCGCGGCCGGCCGGCTGGCCGGCGCCGACAAGATCGGCGTCGCGGTCGGCAAGGTCATCGACAAACACAAGGTGGGCAAGCACTTCCACTACACCATCACCGACACCAGCCTGGCCATCGAACGCCGCCACGACCAGATCGCCGCCGAAGCCGCCCTGGACGGCATCTACGTGCTACGCACGTCGGTGCCCGCCGACCAACTCGACGCCGCCGGGGTGGTCACCGGCTACAAAAACCTGGCCAACATCGAACGCGACTTCCGCATCATCAAAGTCGACGACCTCGACCTGCGCCCCATCCACCACCGCCTCGACGACCGGGTCCGCGCCCACGTGCTGATCTGCATGCTGGCCTGCTACCTCATCTGGCACCTGCGCAAAGCCTGGGCGCCAATGACTTTCACCGATGAACACCCACCACAGCGGGACAACCCGGTCGCCCCCGCGCAACGCTCAGCAGGCGCCGACGCCAAGGCCTCCACCCAGCACGATTCCCAGGGCAACCCGCTGCGAAGCTTCCGCGGCCTGCTCGCTCACCTGGCCACCCTCACCCGCAACGAGATCCGCTACCACCACACCGACATCGAGATCCCCATGCTCACCGACCCCACCGACGATCAACGCCGCGCCTTCGACCTCATCGGCACACCCATCCCCCTCACCGCCGCGTAGTCAGACACCACCACACCACAAACCACGAACCCCCAGCTCAACCAGGGAAACCGCCGTCCAACAACCCGTAACTTCGGCCTAGACGCGAGATTCCCACGCCCGCAGGCAGTTTCGGGACCGCTCGCGGCCTTCCGGCGACGGGTCGAACGGGATACCGATGAACTCGTCGACGCCGGCGTCGCGCACTTCGTCAAGCCTGGCCCACACCGTCTCCTCGCTGCCTATCAGCGCGGCGTCCTCTGGGCCCGCGTAGCCCTCGCGATCGAGCATCGCCCGATACGACGGCAGATATCCGTACATCGCGAACTGTTGCGCGGCGAGCGAGCGGGCCGCGTCGACGTCCTCGGTGACGCTGGTCGGAAGCGCGGCGGCCACCTGCACCGCCCCGTCCGGGCGACCTGCCTCGGTGGCCGCCGTTCGCAAGGCAGGACCGACGTGCTCCTTCAGAGTTTTCGGGCCCGTCATCCACGTGACCGTGCCGCCCGTACGTCGGCCGGCGACGCGCAACATCTGCGGACCGAGTGCGGCGACGTACACCTCAGGCGTCGGCGCGTTCGGCATCTGCAACGCTCCCCTGGTGGTCACGATCTCGCCGGTTGCGTCGACGGCCTCCTTCGCGAGCAGCGGCAGCAGCCCGTCGAGGTACTCGTTGAGCCGCCTCACCGACCTGTCCCACGAGATGCCCCACATTCCTTCGGTCACCGTCCGATGGGTCATGCCGATGCCGAGCGTGAAGCGTCCGTTGCCAATCATGTTGAGTGTCAACGCTCGCTGGGCGAGCAGCATCGGATGCTGGTTCTGGATCGGCACCACGCCGCTGGCCACCTCGACGTCGGGCACTTCCCGCAGTGCCACAGCGAGAACAGTCAGCAAATCCGCGTCGTAAGGCATCTGGGTCATCCAGACTCTCCCGAATCCCTCGTCGCGGGCTTGAGTCAAGTCGCGGATGCAGGAGTCCACCGGTGCGTCGTTGTTCAGGCCGGCTATCAGGCTGATGCGCATCGCGGTCATAACCAAGCGCCCTGCTGGCTGGGCGAGTACCAGACCTCGGTGATCTGGCCGTCGACCACGCGGAGCACCTCCAAGGCCGCGGACTCGATCTCCGCGCCATCCTTCGTCGTGATCCTCGAGTCGTAGACGACCGCGACGTGTTCGCCGTCGTCACCGGCGATCAAGAGGTTGATGTTGAAGCGCAGTTTGTCGAAATTCGCGCAGGTCTGTTCAATGGTTTGACGGACCTGCTCGCGCGTCAACACATGTGCCTGCCCAGTCCCGTGGTGAATCATGGTGTCCGCGATGATTTCGTCGGCGAGCTCGAAGTTGCGCTCGTTCCAGACCGACAAGGTGTACAGCTCGGCAACTTCACGAGCGGTGCGGGTCGGTCGGAACATGCGAACACCTCCAGCGTGGCGAATCGACTCATGGTTCGGCAGAATCCTCCCACGCGCGCCCGCGGGACCCTACCCCACGGTCTCGCAGTACACCCCGACGATCGGGGCGAGCTCGTCAGGGGTGGCGCCATGCATGATCACGCAGTCGGCCCCGTAATCGAACTCCTTGCGCACGCGATCGACGCACTGCTGCGCCGATCCGGTGGCAGACGGCTCCAGCCACTCGTCCGGAATCAACGTCGCGATGTGCTCGATCTGCTCGGCAGTGGCCTTGTGGTCAATGCCTCCGGCAATCGACGTGACCACGGGGTCTTCCCGAAATCGTTGCAGCTCAGCAGGATCCCAGTTGTTGGTCTTCACCAGGAGATCGCCGTAGCCCTGCAGGTAGGTGGCCAGCCGGGCGACGGTCTTCTTCAGCCGGAGTTCCTCGGGAAGGTGATCACCCACGGTGGCAAAGCATGACCATACTCGCACGCTCTCCGGGTCGCGGCCAGCCTGCTCGGCGGCGTCCTTGACCGTCTTCACGCAGCGCTGCAACGTTTCTGGGGTGAAGTAGGTGTGCAGGACGACGTCGTCGAACGCCCGGCCGCCGAGGGCCAGCGTGTCGGGCCCGAACGCGACGAGGGCCAACCGGATGTCCTCGTTGAAGTCGGGATCGAGAAACAAGATCGGGTACTTACCGATCGGCCCGTCGTGGTTGAAGATGATCTCGCCGTGCCAAAGTCGGCGCATCACGTGTGCGAAGTCTTCCATCTGTGCGGTGGTGACAGCTGGAATCCCGAAGGCGCCGTAGATCGCGGCGATGCCACGACCGATGCCGAGCGTGAACCGTCCACCGGAGAGTTGGTGCATCGTGGTGGCCCAGGATCCGGTGATCAGCGGGTGGCGGGTGTTGTGATTGGTTGCGGCCGTGGCGATCTGCATCCGTTGGGTGACCGCGCAGGCCGCACCCACCAGCGACGAGGCCTCCTTGACGTTCCAGCGTTCGGAGATGAACGCGGTGCCGAATCCCATCTCCTCTCCGCGGCGGGCCTCGTCCATCAACGTCGCGGGACCCTCTCCGCCGGCGCCGGCCAGCAGGTAGTAGCCCAGCTCGTCAAGAACCTTCGCCGCCGGCTGAGCCGGTAATTCAGTCATCGCCAAACCCCTTGCTTGTACCCGCAATTCCAGACTTCGGTGATCCGGCCGTCGACGACACGGAATATCTCCATGCTGCCAATCGGCATCTGGGTGGCGTCCTTATTCGTCATTGTCGAGTCGTAGACGATCGCAACGTGCTCGCCATCGTCGGCCGCAATGACGATATTGAGGTCGAAGTGCAGTTTCTCGACGAACTCCCACAGGTCGACGATCCGCTGGACCGCCTGCTCGTGGGTGAGGGTCTGCGCCTCCCCGACGTCGTGGCGGATGACCGTGTCGCCCATCAGCTCGTCGGCAAGGTCGAAGTTGCGCTCGTTCCAGACGACCAGGTTGTACAGCTCGACCACCTCGCGAGCGGTGCGTGGGCTCATCCGAACACCTCCAGTGCGCCGATGTCGTCGATGGCGGCCACCGCCCGCTCGGTGAGCGTCACGCACAGCTGCCGCGATCGCTCGGGCATCGCATCCCACCCGAGCAGCGTGATCACCGGAAGGACCATCAGGTACGCCACGCCGAATCGGTAGTGCCGCCAGGCGTCTTCGAACGAGTAGTCGTCGACCCCGCGCGCGGCCAGACACGCGAGGTATTCGCGGACCAGTGCCTCGTCGTGTCCGCGGCGCGCTTGCGTGGGGAGGCCTTGGCTGACCAAGTAGGCGACATCGGCCGCGCCGCAGCCGCGGGCAGTGAACTGGAAGTCGACCACCTTCAGCCGGTCGCCGTCGAAGAACATGTTGTCGGCCCTGATGTCACCGTGCAGCAGCATCTCGCGCTCGGTCAGCGCCTGCAGGGCCGTCGGCGCCTGCTCGGCGAACCGTTCGGCGAAGCGCGCGACGGCGGGCGGAACGGGCGCGTCGGACTTTTCGCAGTAGATCTGCCATCCCGGCCCGAACGCGGGATGCAGGATGTCACGGTTGATCGCCGTGTCAACGCTCGGAAACGCTTGCACTGCAACAGCGTTCGCGGGGTCAACCGACCACGCGTGCAAACCGGCGAGTTGTGCGATGACAAGGCGGGCCCGGTCCATCGACAGGCCGGCCAGGTGGTCGGCGTTCTCCCAGTTCCGTAGGTCCTCCAGGACCAGGACGAAGTCGACGGAGTTCTGTGCCATCAGCGCGGCGTACACGTGCGGCGTGTCCATCGGCGCGCGGCCCGCGATGTCGCGGTAATACGACAGTTCGCGGCGGTAGCCGCCCAGCATCTCCATGGCTCCGCGAGCCTCCGACTGCGCCGGCAGCTTGACGATCACGGTCGACGGCACACCCGCACTCCCGGTGATGTGGAGCCGGTACAGCAGCGACGAGAACCCGCTGTCCTGCGCGATCTGCTCGGCATGGATGTCGGTGACGTCGGTACCCAGCACCTCGGTCAGCCACTGTGGGGTCACGTCGCCGATGCTGGCCGGAACCTCCGCCGTGCCTGAAGTCACCGATGACTCCTCTGCGAGATATTTGACGATAGACAAGTAACATAATTGTCGAGCGTCTAATATGCAAGGGTGCCTTCGCCCGCACGAGGACTGACGCAACCGCAGCGCGTCGAGATGTCAAGTCGCAGGCTGGTCGAGGCGGCCGCCGAGTTGATTGCCGAAAAAGGCTGGGACGCAACGACAGCCGCGGAGATCGGGCGCCGCGCTGGCTACAGCAGGGCGATGGTCCACACCCGGTACGGAAGCAAGGACGCGATTCTCGAGGCATTCTTCCAGCACGAGTATGTGCAGCGGCTCACCCCGGCTCCGGAACCCGACGCAACCGGCCTGGACGAGGCGTTGGCTCCGTTCGATCGGATCCAGGAGGTTTACGCCGAGGCGCCCGACTTCTTGCGCGCGATGTTCGCGATGACGTTCGAAGGGGTCAAGTCCACCTCGCCCGTTCGCCCAATATTGCGGACATGGCTCATGCGTGGCGTCGATGCGGTCGATGCGGGCCTGCGAAAGGGCATCCGCGACGGCTCGGTTCGCGCCGACATCGACCTCGACCGAGCTGCCAACGACGTCAGCGCCGGCGTTTTCGGGGTGGCATTTCAGTGGATGCTGTCCGATCGCTACGACCTCGCACGCGAACTGAGCTACCTTCGCGCTCGACTGGTGAGCGAGTACGGCGCGCCACGACGGAAGGGACGACGCAATGCCGCGCGACATTCGTGAGCTGACCGGAGAGCCCGAGGCCTACGCCGCCGAGCTTCGCCGGCGCTGGGGCGGGCTGCTGAGCTACCGCTACATCGGTCGCACGTACGCGCAGATGGACCTCGGTCCTGCGGACAACACCGTCACGCTGCGGCGCGACATGCGCAACGGCACGGACGGGCTGCTGTTGGCCGTGCTGGGCATCGCGTCGCCGGAGGGCGGTCACATGTCGGACCTGGAGGCGGTGCCGAACCCGGTCATCCATTCCTGCCAAGTCCTCGACGCGGGCCGAGACGTGCACCGCATCGAGATCGTGTCCGAGGAGCTGAAGCGCGGCCGCCAGATGGGGTACAGCCGTTCGAAGATCGTCGATGCGGATCAGCCGACCCGGGTCCTCGCCCTGACCGAGGGCCAGGGCATCAGCATCGGCACGCCGCCCGAGGGACTGCAGAAGATGTCGGTCGAGCCCATCGAGGTGACCGACTCGCCCGAACTGCCGCCGCTCTGGCAGGTGTTCGGCGGGCACCGGCGCGCCGACGGCCGTTGGGTGCTGCCAGAACTAGACGACAAGGTGGCGTCCCCTGACGCTGCGTTGCACATCGGACCGCAGTTCGTCATGTTGGAAACGGCTGCGCTCGACTTGGCCGCCGATATCGCGGGAACCGATCAGCTCCAAGGTGTTTCGTCGCACACAATGTTCGTCGCGCGCGGCAAAGTCGGCCCGTTCCGCGTCGCCGGCGAACCTTTCGCCGGCGCGGACGGCACGGTTGCGGTCCGCGTCGTGATGCACGACGAGGGAGCCGACGACCGCGTGACCACCGTCGGGTCGTACCTGTTCCGGGTCGAGGTGTGACTCGTGGAAACCTGGGAGCTGGTGGCTTGTGAGCGGATCCGGGATACCCTCGCCCGCTACAACTGGGCCGGTGACTCGTTGCGGCTCGATGAATTCGCCGAAACCTTCTGCGAGGACGGCGAATTGCAACTGCGGGGCGACGAGCCGGTGCGCGGACGGACGGCGATCGTCGCGTTCATCGGCGGCGTCGCGACATCGGACGCACCGGCGTCGGGGCCGCCCCGCATCGTGCGCCACAACCTGACGAACATCCGATTCCTCGAGGTGACTCCGCAGCACGCGCGTGTCGCGTCGTACTTCACCGTCTTCACCGATATCGGGCTGGATCACTACGGCCGGTACCGAGACACGCTCGTGCCGGTCGGTGAGAAGTGGCTGATCCGGCACCGCTTCGTATCGACGGACTGGGCGGCGCCGAACTCGACGATGGCAGAACCGCAAATACGGTCCTAACGCTCTCAATTGACCGCATCTGCGGCTACGCTTCACCCATGACCGCGATTCGGGTCCGTGAGGCGGCCGAACTACTGGGAGTCAGCGACGACAGCGTCCGGCGGTGGATCGACGACGGAAGCCTGCCCGCTGATCTCGACCGATCCGGGCGAAAGGTCATCGCAGGCGACGTCCTTGCCGAGTTCGCCCGCGCCCACGCCACGACACCGCCCAAGGATCCGCTCAGCGTCGGCAGCTCGGCGCGCAACAGGTTCGCCGGACTGGTGACCAAGGTCGTCGCCGACGGGGTGATGGCGCAGGTCGAAATGCAATGCGGGCCATTCACGGTGGTTTCTTTAATGAGCTCCGACGCCGCCCGCGAACTGAATCTGAAACCGGGCAGCGTCGCCGTGGCCGTCGTCAAGGCCACCACCGTGATCGTCGAAACACCGAAAGGACAGTCATGAAGCACTGCTGGCGGCTGACACTGGCGATCGTGCTCGCACTCGCCATCGGTGGGTGCGGCTCAGACCAACCGTCGAAGTCTCCTGAGAAGATCGTCGTGTTCGCGGCGGCCTCCTTGAACAAATCCTTTACCGAAATCGGTGAGCGGTTCAAGACCGACAATCCCGGTGCCTCCGTGGAGTTTTCGTTCGCGGGGTCCTCGGACTTGGTCACCCAGCTGACTCAGGGTGCCTCCGCCGACGTGTTCGCGTCCGCCGACTCCAACAACATGCAGAAGGCTGCCCAAGGCGGGCTGTTGGCCGGCGATCCGGTGAACTTCGCGTCGAACACCCTCACAATTGCGGTCGCTCCGGGAAACCCAAAGAACATCAGCTCATTTCGGGATCTGACGAAGCCAGGTCTCAATGTCGTCATATGCGCACCGCAAGTGCCGTGCGGGTCGGCGACGGAGAAGGTCGAGCAGAACACCGGGGTGCAATTGGCCCCCGTCAGCGAGGAGTCGTCAGTCACCGACGTTCTCAACAAAGTGCTGACCGGCCAGGCCGACGCCGGGGTGGTGTACGTTACCGACGCCATCGGCGCCGGCGACAAGGTCACCGCGGTACCGTTTCCCGAATCCGCCAATGCAGTCAATGTTTATCCGATCGCCGTACTGAAACAGTCCAAGAATCCGGAGCTGGCACGCAAGTTCGTCGACCTGGTCACCAGCGAGGCCGGCCAGAAAATTCTCAACGCGGCTGGGTTCGCCAAATCGTGATCACCGAGAGTGACGTTTTGCAGTCCGCTACTCGCACTTTTCCTGCGAAACGTCGCTTTCGCAGAGCGCCGTAGAACTGGGCGGCCTTGCGTATCGAGTCCGGCGTAGAGCTTGGCTGCCAACCTAATTCGCGCGTAGCCTTACCGTGATCCAACGGCGACATGATGTGCGCCAGCCTGACGCTGACACTGTTGATCGGCAGATCGCGTCGCAGCACCCGGGTTGCGACATCTGCCAGGCGCCCCAAGGCAGACGTCAGCCGGAACGGAACGCTGATACGCGGCCGCCGTGCGCCGACCGCGTCGGCGGCGGTGTCGAAGATGTCACGCCACGACATGAACCTTTCCGACACGATGTAGCGCTCGCCGTTGCGGCCGTTGTCCGCGGCCAGCACAAGGGCTTCCGCCGCGTCCTCGATCCCCACCACTTCATAGGCCAGGCCTTGGAAGTGAAGCGGCATCCTTCCCGCCGCCACCAACGCGACGAGGCTGCCGTGCGGGGTCGGCTGCCAGTCGCGCGGCCCATACGTGTTGGCGACGCACATCACCACAGCGGGCAATCCCCGTTCGCATGCATGCTGCACCACGAGATTCTCTGCCTGGACACGGGATTGGATGTAGCCGCCGCCGAATTCGTACCAGTTGAACGGCAGGTCCTCGGTGGCGGGACCGTCGTCGCTGAGCGCAATCGTGCCGATCGTGCTGGTGAAGACGAACCGTTTGAGGTTGGCTTCGACGGCAGCGTCGAGCACATGGCGCAGGCCCTCGACGTTGGTCTCGAACAGCGGAGCGGGGTCGCGCAGCCGACATACTGCTCCTTCCGGTCCATTGGCGGAAATCTATACTGTAATGTATTCAGTATCAACTGAGCGGAGGGTCGTGGCGTGAAAGTCCCGTTCACCTGGAAGGTCACCGGCTGGTTCATGATCGGCTGGTCGGCCGAGTTCCCCGCCGGGGAGGTGCGACCGCTGCACTACTTCGGTGAAGACCTCGTCGCCTACCGTGACGAGTCGGGCGAGCTGCACGTCCTGCAGGCGCACTGCCGCCACCTCGGCGCCCACATCGGCCACGGCGGCAAGGTCGTCGGCGACTGCGTCGAGTGCCCGTTCCACGGGTGGCGGTGGGGTCCCGATGGCACCAACCGCTACATCCCGTACCAGCCCGACCGGCCCAACCGGGCGTTGACGCTGCGCGTCTACCCGGTCATGGAGCAGTACGGCTGCGTGTTCGCCTGGCACCAGCCGCAGGGCAAAGAGCCGCAGTGGGACATGCCGGACATCTTCACGTCGTTCCCGCAATTCGAGACCGACCCCTCGGCGTATTACCGTCCCTATCCGGAGTTTTCGCGGCGCACGGAGAACGAGGCGGTGCATCCGCAGATCGTCGCCGAGAACGGCCCGGACAGCTCGCACTTCAAGTACGTGCACAAGGCGACCGTCACGCCGGTGTCCCTCGACTGGCGCATCGTCGACCAGGAGTGGCGGTTCCTCACTGGCTGGCCCGACGTGCGCGCCGACGACCCGGACAAGATGGCCCTGCGGATCCACAGCCACATGTTCGGCCTCGGCGGCGCGATCAGCGCGTTCGAAGGCTCGTCGAACCATCGCCTGATCTTCGCGGTCACACCGGTCGACGACGGCTCTTCGACGATGTTCTATTCGATCTGGTGGCCGAAGCTCGACGGGGAGACCTCCGACGTGCCGCCCGAGGCGGTACGGAAGCAGGTGGAGAAGCAGTTCTTGCGCACCGTCTGGGAGGACCTGGACATCTGGCGCTACCAGGAGTACATCGAGCGCCCTTCGTTGCCCAAGGTGGACGCGAAACCCTATATGGCACTGCGGAAGTGGGCGACTCAGTTCTACGAGACCCCAGCATGACGGTCGATCTGCCCGAATTGATTGCACCCGGACACACCGCGATTGTCACCCAGGAGTGCCAGGGCGCGGTGATGGGCCCGAACGCGGGACTGGCCGTGTTCGCCAAGGAAGCACGCCGCGAGGCGCTGCCGAACATCGTCCGTCTGCTCCCGGCCGCCCGCGCGGCCGGCGTGCAGGTCGTGCACTGCCTGGTGCAGCGCCGCCCCGACGGGCTCGGGTCCAACCACAACGCGAAAATCTTCGCGGTCGGGCGCACGGAGGTCGACATCACTCCGGGCAGCGAGGGTGCGACGCTATTGCCCGAGCTCGGACCGGAACCCACCGATGTCGTGCTGCACCGCTGGCACGGCGTCGGGCCGATGGGTGGGACCGATCTGGACGCGAACCTGCGCAACCTGGGAGTGTCGACGATCGTGGCGGTGGGCGTCTCGCTCAACGTGGCGATCCCCAACCTGGTCATGGATGCGGTGAACGGCGCCTACCGTGTGGTGCTCCCGCGCGACGCGGTCGCGGGCTTCCCCGCCGACTACGGCAACGCGGTGATCGACAACTCGCTGTCCCTGCTTGCGACGATCACGACCACGGATGATCTACTCCGAGCATGGACGACATCGTGAGCTTCACCGTTCCGGCGGTCGCACAAGCCGTCGCGACCGCAATCGGCGACCGCGTCCTCGTCACCCAGGGCGACAAGCAGTACACGTATGCGCAGATCGTCGAGCGGTCGACGCGGCTCGCGTCGTACTTGCACTCGCGCGGACTGGGCTGCCACACCGAGCGCTCGTCAATCGGAGGGCACGAGGTCGGCCAGGACCTCGTCGGCATCTACGCGCACAACGGCAACGAATACGTCGAGGCGATGCTCGGCGCGTGGCGGGCACGAGTGGCGCCGTTCAACATCAACTACAGGTACGTGAAGGCAGAGTTGCAGCATCTGCTCGCCGACGCCGGCGCCACTGCGCTGATCTATCACGCCGCGTTCGCGCCGCGCGTCGCCGAGGTGCTACCCGACCTGCCCAACCTGAAGGTGCTCATCCAAATCGCCGACGACTCGGGCAACGAGCTACTCGACGGCGCCGTCGACTACGAGACCGTGATCGCGTCGAGTTCGTCTGAGCCACCGCCGGTTCAGCCGTCGCCGGACGACTTGTACGTCCTGTACACCGGCGGAACGACCGGGATGCCGAAGGGCGTGTTGTGGCGACAGCACGACATCTTCGTGACGTCGTTCGGCGGGCGCAACCTCGTCACCGGCGAAGTCATGGGCTCCTACGACGAGATCGTCGCGCGTGCGGCCGAGAACCCGGGAACGAAGATCATGATCCTGCCGCCGTTGATGCACGGCGCCGCCCAGTGGGGTGTGATGACCGCGATCACCACCGGGCAGTCACTGGTCTTCGCGTCTGTGGTCGACCGGTTGGACGCCGCCGAGGTTGTTCGCACGATCGAGCGTGAGCGCGTGTCAGTGGTGACTGTGGTCGGCGACGCGATCGCCCGGCCGCTTCTCGCGGCGATCGAGAAAGGCACGGCCGACGTCTCGTCGTTGGTGGCGATCGCCAATGGCGGTGCGCTGTTGACCCCGTCGATCAAAGAGCGCTTGATCAAGACCCTTCCGAACGGCATGGTCATCGACGGCGTCGGCTCCTCGGAGACCGGCGCGCAGATGCATCACATGTCGATCTCCGGGGCGGTGTCGACCGGCAGGTTCAACGCCGGACCGGACACCTTCGTCGCGGCCGAAGACCTGAGCTCGATTCTGCCGCCCGGCCATCAGGGCATCGGCTGGCTGGCGCAGAGAGGCTATGTGCCGCTTGGCTACAAGGGCGACGCGGACAAGACGGCGGCCACTTTTCCTGTCATCGACGGCATGCGATACGCCGTGCCGGGCGACCGGGCACGCCACCTCGAGGACGGGTCCATCGAGTTGCTAGGCCGCGACTCGGTGACGATCAATTCCGGCGGCGAGAAGATCTTCGCCGAGGAAGTCGAGATGGCGATCGCGTCTCATCCGGCGGTCGCGGACGTGGTGGTGGCCGGCCGGCCAAGTGAACGCTGGGGCCAAGAAGTGGTGGCTGTCGTCGCGCTCGCCGACGGGGCGAGCGTGGACGCGTCGGAGTTGATCGAGCATGCGGCACAGTCGATCGCGCGGTACAAGCTGCCGAAGGCCGTGGTGTTCCGCCCGGCGATCGAGCGCAGCCCGGCCGGCAAGGCGGACTATCGGTGGGCCCGCGAACAGGCGGTCAGCGACGCGTAAGTGACTGCATCCCAGGCGCCTCACCAACCCCATCGGCCTCTTGGGGGGACGTTGATGCTTTTGCCCGCATCTGAGCGACAATCGCGTTCTGCCAGGCCCAGCCTCCGACGAGTGTTGAGGACTCAGCGACAACCTGCGGCTGCAACGCAGGTCAGCGGGTGTCGCTTGGAGGCGGGCAATTCGGATAATGCCATGGCCGGTGACGCACGTGACGGATGTGACGCGCGGCTACGTGGAAAGGACTGTGGCAGCGGCTGTTCCGGGTGCGCCGTAGAGCTGGGCGAAACCGACCCGCGGCTCTCCGGGCACCTGACGCTCGCCTACCTCGCCGCGCAGCTGCCGCACCAGCTCGTGGATCTGCCGCAGCCCGGACGCACCGATCGGCTCCCCGTTGGCGATCAGCCCGCCGTCGGTGTTGACGGGCATCGCGCCGCCGATTTCTGTTGCCCCGTCGGCCAATAGCTTCTCCTGGTCGCCGTCGACGCAGAACCCACATTCGGCCATGTGGATCACCTCCGCGCCGGCATCGGTGTCCTGCAGCTGGATCACGTCGACGTCTCCCGGTGCCACCCCGGCCTTGTCGAATGCGGCGCGTGCCGCGTACACCGTCGGCGACACGTCCTCGTCAACCGGCGCGAACGTGGTGTTCACCTCGTAGGCGCCGTAGCGGCGAGTCCGGACCTCCGCCGCCCGCAGGTACACGGGTTTGGAGGTGTAACGGTGAGCGATGTCGCCGCGGCACATTACCACCGCGGCGGCGCCTTCGTCGGGCGCGCAGAACATGTACTGGGTGAGCGGATAGTTCAGCATCGGTGAGTTCAAGATCTGGTCTTCGGGAATCGGCTTGCGCCGGAACGCATTCGGGTTCAGCGCGCCGTTGCGGAAGTTCTTGGCTGCCACTTTGGCCAGAGTCTGCTCGGAGATGCCGTGCTCGTGAAGGTAGCGGTTGGCCTTCATCCCGAAGAACTTGGTGGTGAGGTATTGCCCGTTCTGCGCGTACCAGCTCGGCATCCCGACCAATGCGGGATCCTCGGTGAACGCGCCGCGTGGATGCTTGTCCATACCGACGGCGATGCCGATGTCGTAATCGCCCAACCGGATACCGTCCGCGCACGCCTTGGCGGCGCTGGCCGCGGTCGCGCAGGCGTTGAACACGTCTGTGAACGGGATGCCGGTGAGCCCGACCAGACTCACGATCGCGTCGGGGTTGGCGACGGTCCAGCTGCCCCCGACACCAAACTGAATGTCCTTCCACCGGACGCCGGCATCGGCAGCGGCGGCGAAGATCGCGTCCGCCCCCATCTGCATCGCGGACTTGCCCTCGAACCGCCCGAACGGGTGCAGGCCCACCCCGATGATCGCCACGTCATTCATGAAGCAACGTCCTCTCGTGTCACGACGAAACATACCGGACCTCAAGCCGCTACTTATACTGTAATCTTTACAGTAGGATCATGTAGCCCAGACCTGACAACGCTCGGAGACCAGCCGTGGAGACGCAAGCCCAGGAAATCCTGTCAGCCGACCGCGCCGCGGAATGGAAGCGCGATCCCTATCCGTTTTTCGCCGAGCGGCGCCGACAGGCAGGCGTATTCCGGGGGCCCGTCATCGACTACTCCAGGCTTCCGGAGTCGATGAGACCAAAGCATGTGTTTTCGGCGTTGTCCTTCGACGCGGTGAATACGGTGTTTCGCGACGGCCGCGTCTTCGACTCGAGCGGCTACGACACGTCGATCGGGTTGTTCACTGGCAGGACCATCCTCGCCATGGAGGGCAAGGAGCACCGCGAGCACCGCAACTTGGTGTCGACGGCTTTCAAATCCAAGTCGCTGGCGCGCTGGGAACCAGAAATCGTCCGTCCTGTCTGCAATGCGTTGATCGACGAATTCGCCGAGAGTGGTGAAGCCGATCTCGTGCGAAAGTTCACGTTCGAGTTTCCGACCCGTGTCATATCGAGGTTGTTGGGCCTGCCAGAGGACGACCTGCCGATGTTCCGGCGGCGTGCGATCCAACTCATCAGCTACAACTACGATTACAAGCAGGCCTTTGAAGCATCGGCTGCGTTGAAGGAGTACTTCCTCGAGCAGATCGAGCAACGCAAATCCAAGCCCACCGAGGACATCATCGGCGACCTCGTCACCGCCGAGATAGAGGGCGAGAAGCTCAGCGACGAAGCGATCTACTCGTTCCTGCGGCTACTGCTGCCCGCGGGGTTGGAGACGACCTACCGCTCGTCGGGCAACTTGCTCTTCAACCTGCTGACACGTCCGGACCAGTTCGCGGCCGTTCAAGCCGACCGCGACTTGATTGGCCCGGCGATCGAGGAGAATCTCCGGTACGAGACACCGCTGACGTCGGTGCAGCGGTTCGCGACCGAGGATACGGAGCTAGAAGGAGTCGAGATTCCCGCCGACTCCATGCTCGACGTCTGCATTGGCTCGGCGAATCGCGACGAACATCGGTGGGAAAGGTCCGAGGAGTTCGACATCTTCCGCAAGCCGATCCCGCACATCTCGTTTGCGGTGGGCGAACACACCTGCATGGGATTGCATCTGGCGCGCCTGGAAACCCGCGTGGCCTTAGAGTGCCTCCTGGACCGGTTGACCAACATTGCGTTGATCACCGACGACGACCCACACATCCGCGGCAATCCGTTCCGGTCGCCGACGGCATTGCCGGTCACTTTCGACGTCGTCGGCTGATGCCGCTTCATCCTTTCCAGGGCACCATCTTCACGTAGCCGCCCGCATCGACGCGCAATTGCGAGCCGGTGATGAACCGCGCATCGTCACTGGCCAGGAACACCACGGCGTTGGAGACGTCCTGCGGCTCGACGTACGGAACCGGCATCGCCTGCATGACCGGAAACACCGCTTCGGCGTCTTCGCGTGTCGGCGACTCCTTGTCCGGCCGGAATTGCTGATACATGCCCTCGTTCTGCAGCATGTCGGTGTTCACGTTGGCCGGATGCACCGCGTTGACCCGGATCATCCGGTTCGCCAGCTGGATCGACAGGTCGTTGACGTAGCGGGCGACGACCTGCTTGGCCAAGCTGTAGGCGGAGCTGCCCGGGCCCTGGTTCGTTGCGTTACCGATCAGTGCGGCAAGGGATCCCGTTGCGATGATCGATGCGCCGTCGTTGAGATGCGGCAGGCTGCCCTGGATCACGTTGAACACGCCCACAAGATCGGTGTCGATGGTGTCCGACCACGACTGGATGGTCTGCCCCTTGCCCATCGCCGCGATGCCGGCGTTGGCCACCACGACGTCGAGGTGTCCGAGTTCGTTCACCCCCTCCTCGATCGCCTTCCACACAGGCGTCCGCTCGTGCACGTCGACGATCGCGGTATGCACTGGCACACCTTCCTTTTCGACCAGCCGCGCGGTCTCCTCGAGGTCCTCCGGCCGCGCCAGCGGATACGTGCTGCCGTCGAGATCCGCGCAGATGTCCAGCGCGATGATGCCCGCGCCCTCGGCGGCCAAGCTCACCGCGTGTGAACGGCCCTGGCCGCGCGCGGCGCCTGAGATCACCGCGACCTTGTTGTCGAGCTTCCCCACTACTGTTGCCTTTCCCGTGTTCGTGGCATGCGGCATCCGATGGTCTTGGTTTCCAGGTACTGCTGGAAACCTTCGATGCCGCACTGCCGGCCGATGCCGCTGCTCTTGTACCCGCCGAACGGCGCGTCGGCGCCGTAGAACATTCCGCCGTTGACGCCGATCGACCCGGTCCGGATCCGGCGCGCGATGCTCATTCCCCGTTCCGTCGATGCCGAAAGCACCGCTCCCGCAAGGCCGTACAAGGTGTCGTTGGCGAGGCGTACGGCCTCGTCGTCGTCGGCGAACGGAATGATCACCAGCACCGGTCCGAAGATCTCCTCCTGGGCGATCGCCGCGCTGTTGTCGGCACCAACGATGACCGTGGGCTGCACATAGTGGCCACCCGCCAAGTGAGCCGGCAGATCGTCGAAAGAGCCCCCGCCGGTGGTGATCTCGGCGCCGTCGCGACGCGCCTGCTCGCATGCGGACAGCACGCGCTGCTTCTGCGTCGCGCTGATCACCGGTCCCACCAGCGTGTCCGGCAGGGCCGGGTCACCCACCGGAACCATCTGGAACACTGCGGTCACGTTGGCGACGGCCTCGTCGAACAGGGATTCGTGAATCAGCATGCGGGTGGTGAGCGCGCACGCTTGGCCGGCGTGCACGCAGACCCCGACCGCGCTCGGGACGACCTTGGCGGGGTCCGCGTCGTCGAGCACGATCAACGCCGACTTCCCGCCCAGCTCCAGGAAGGTGTGCTTCATGGTGTCGGCGCCCTGGCGGACCAGCATCTTGCCCACGGCGGTGGATCCGGTGAACGAGATCATGTCCACGCGCGGGTCGGTGGCCAAGATGGCGGCCACGTCGTTGGACGGCGTCGAGACGACGTTGACCACACCCGGCGGGATGTCGGTGTGTTCGGCGATCAGCCGCCCCAGCCGGGTGGCGTTCCACGGCGTGTGCGGATCGGGTTTGAGCACAACGGTATTGCCGGTGGCCAGCGCGGGACCGAGTTTGTTGAGGATGACCTCGATCGGGAAGTTGGACGGAGTGATGGCCGCGACGACACCGACCGGCTCCTTCACCACCGTCCGCACGTTGCGTTCGCCGAACAGCCCACCGCCATCCAGGGTGCGCTCCCATTCGAAGTCGTCGATCAGCCTGGCGGGATAGCGCAACGACTCGGCCAACGGCCAGTCGACCTGCGCGCTGTGCGTCGTCATCACCGGGCAGCCGACCTCGGCGATGAGTTCGGTGCGAAGGTCTTCCTTCTCGGCTTCGAGGGCCGACTGCAACTGGAGCAGCCAGCGCTTGCGCAGTTCGCGGTTAGTCGACCAGTCCGTGTCGTCGAAAGCCCGCCGCGCCGCCGCGATCACCCGGTCCATGTCTGCTACCTCAGCCGCGGCTGTGCGTCCCAGCACCAGGCCGGTGGCGGGGCTGACGTTGTCGAACTCGGCGCCGGAGACTGATGCGGTGAGATCCCCGTCGATGAGCATCCGCGATTCGGCGCGCTCCGCCACGCGGCGGCCGACCTCGATGCTCGGCGCGGCCTGGTCCTGCGCGACGTCGCTCACCTGCACACCCTCCTGATCTGGGGCGATCAACGGTAAACATTACAGTAGTATTTTTCAATGTGATCAAGGTGATGGAGGGCTTCCGGGTCCTGGAGATAGCACAGTTCACGTTCGTCCCGGCAGCGGGCGCGATTCTCGCCGACTGGGGTGCGGACGTCATCAAGGTCGAACATCCGGTACGCGGCGACACGCAGCGCGGCTTCCTCAACATGGGCGGCCACGAGCTGAACCCGGACAGGCATCCGCTGATCGAGCACCCCAACCGCGGTAAGCGCAGCGTCGGTATCGACGTCTCGAGGCCCGACGGCCAAGAAGTGTTGTACGAGCTCGCCAAGACCGCCGACGTGTTCCTGACCAACTACCTGCCTGCAGCGCGTCAGAAGAACAAGTTCGACGTCGAACACATCCGGGCGGCGAACTCGAAGATCATCTACGCGCGTGGCAGCGCCTACGGCGACAAGGGGCCCGAGCGCAGTGTCGGCGGCTACGACGGGACGGCGTTCTGGACTCGCAGCGGGGTGGGCCACTCGTTGACACCGCCGGAGCTCGGCGGCATGCTGTCGCAAGGGATTCCGGCGTTCGGAGACTCGATCGGTGGCATGAACATCGCCGGCGGCATTTCGGCCGCGCTGCTGCATCGAGAGCGAACCGGCGAAGCCCTGGAAGTGGATGTGTCACTGCTCAGTACGGCTTGGTGGGCGGCGGGAGCCAGCGTGACGCACGGCATGGACACCGGCGAGACCATGCGCGCGGAAATGCCACATTCCGGCGGCTCGGCCGTGAATCCGTTCCTGGGTAACTATGAAACCTCCGACGGCGGCACGATCAACCTGTGCATCGTGAGCCCGACCGGCTACATCCGCGACACGTTCGAGCACCTCGGCATCCCGGAGGCTGCCGACGATCCCCGCTTCTCCGACGTGCTGCCGCTGATGGAGAACGCCGAGGCGGCAAGCGAATTGATCGTGGCTGCGATCGGCAGCAAGCCGTTCGAGTACTGGCGTCAGCATCTGAAGACGATGAAAGGCCAATGGGCACCGTTCCAGAGCTTCATCGACCTAGCCACCGATGAGCAGGCCATCGTCAACGACATGGTCGTCGAGGTGGAACCCGCCGACGGCGGAAAGCCATTCAAAGTCGTTCGCGGACCGGTCCAGTTCAACCACGAGCCTCTGGTGACCACGCGCGCCCCGCAGGCATCCGAACACACCGAACTCGTCCTGATGGAACTCGGCATGGACTGGGACCGGATTGCGGCACTGAAGGATTCAGGCGCGATCGCCTAACACCCCGGTATCACGAGGGAGCGCTCAGGCGCGCTGCACCTCGACCGGTACACCGGTCAGCCACGACATTCCGGCCAGCGACTCCAGGTCGTCCGGATCGCTCGGCGTCAACTGGTTCACGTTCGCGCCGCGGGCGCGGTTGGCCAGCTGCCAGCCGCCGGTCCCTTTGTGGCCCCAGCCATGTGGCACCGCGATGGTGCCGGGGACGATGTCGGCGGTCAGGCACACCGGCAACGAGATGCGGCCGTATGGAGAGCTGACCGCAACGGTGTCGCCGTCGGCGATCCGGCGCGCCATCGCATCGTCGCGGTGCATCAGTGCGCGGTGAAATCGGTTGCTGCGCATCAACAGCGGCGCGTTGTGCATCCAGGAGTTCTCCGAGCGGGGCTCGCGCATGCCGATCATCCGCATCGGATAATCCGCAGGCTCGCTGCGCTCCGACAATTTGGCGATCTCCTCGGCGATGTCCTCGTGTGCCAGTCGCACCCGGCCACGCCGGTAGACCACCACCTCGCCCAGCACGCCTGTCCGGATATGCGGTGCCACGACGGCGCCGTGGGGATGCTCAGAAATGAGTCGGGAAAACGACAGCCCGCCGCGACGGAGACCGAACCTGTCCCCTCCCTCGGACATCCGGATCATCATGTCGATCAGTGGACGGGGATGCAGGCGCCGACCGAACAACCCCAAGAGCCGGCGACCAGCCGACAATCCCGCGACGACCGGCGCGCGGATTGCCGTTCGTTTCATCAACTCGTCGATGATCTCCCACTCCGAGCGCGCTTGGCCGCGTGGTGGCACCACCGCCTCGGTGGCCTGCCGAAACGGCGTCGCTTGGAAGGTCTGAAAGGTCACCGCGAAGTCGTCACGCTCGTACATCGTGGTGACGGGCAGGATGTAGTCGCAGTGCGCCGTCGTCTCGGTCACATACAAGTCCAGCCCGACCATCAGCTGAAGAGTTTCGAGTGCCTCTTCTAGTTCATTGCCGTTCGGCACGGACAGCACCGGATTGCCCGCGCTGACGAACAGCGCCTTGATCTGCCGCGTTCCCGTGGTGGTGATTTCCTTGGCCATCAACGCAGCCGGTTCGGAACCGATAACCGCTCCGAACCCGCCCACACGGGTGCGTTTGCGCCGGTAGGCCCGGCGTAACGACGCGCCCATCGCCATCGTTCCCAGCTTCTGACCCGGCATCCCCAATGTGCTGAACACACTTCCTCCGGGGCGGTCGAGCTTGCCCGCGACCAGATTGACCGCGTCGATCAGATACGCGGTCAGTGTGCCGGACCTTCCCACACACGTGCCGAACCGGCCGTACACCGCCGCGCGCGGCGTATGCGCCAGATCGCGTGCCAACGTTCGGACCACATCTGGTTCGATGCCGGTCATCGACGCGGTGGGTTCGGGCGGAAAAGC
>DASWBF010000233.1:0-5001 GCA_036390735.1 Mycobacterium sp.
AACGGATCGCGCGCTCGGCGAATTCCTCTCCGGGGCAGCTGGCCTCTTCGACGGTACGGACCAGCCGCTGCATCGAGTCCTGCAGCGCGGGCGGCACCCGCTCCGCGGCCGCCTGGACGCAGCTGGTAGCGCTGGCATGTAAGCGCCGGTCAGCGAGTCCGACCCGGGCGGCGACATCCCACGCCGTGGCCACCGGCTCGGTGGCCTCCGCGGCGATGCTGGCCGCGGCTGGGTCATCGAGCAGGGTGACAAGAGTGAACACCACCGCGGGCCACAGCGTGTCGGGCACGCTGTCGAGGTAGCGGACCTCCAGCCAGCGCCGCGGGCGAACCGGAGGAAACAGCGTGGTCAGGTGGTAGTCGAGGTCGGCCGTCGTGGGTCGGCGCCCGCCCAGGCGGACCTGCCCGTCGACCCAGTCGGCAAACGCGACATGCCTGGTGACCGGGACTGGAACCGGTTCGTGGACCAACATCACCGGCGCCCGCAGCGCGTACCGCGCCCAGTCGCTGGCCGGGTCGTCACCGCTGGCACCGAGGATGGGGCCGCAGCGAGCGGTGTCGAGCTGGCCCCACACGCGCTGGCGGGTGCTGCGCCACCCGGAGAACGACCCGGCCAGCAGCGGCGAGTTGGCCGACATCGCGATCATCGTCGGACCGAGGGCATGGGTCAGTCGCACACGGTCGGCCCAGCCGTCGGCCGGGCCGGCGTCGACGTTGACCTGCACCGACGCGGTCGACGTCATCATCGCCGCACCTGCCGCGCCCGTGTGCGCGGCAGTGAAATACCGCTCCATCGCCTGGTACCGATCGCCCGGGTTGACGCGGCGAGCAGGCCGCAGCGGGTCGGTCCCGAGCAGCACCAGCGCAAGGCCGGCCTTCGCGAACACGGTCCGCAGCACCGCCCGGTCGGCGGCCAACGCGTCGATCGCCGCGACGACGCCGCGTACCGGCGGCGTCGACAGCTCGACGGCGCCGCCCGGCTCGACCGTGACTCTGCTGCCACCGGGCAGCTCAGGTACGGAATTGATGACCCCGCACAGTTCGTCCCACCCCGGCCGGCGGGAGGGGTCGGCCACGTCGAAACAGTGCGCCTCGAGCTCGAGGCCGACCAGCCCCACCGGCGTGTCGGCGAGGCAGGTGGCAGCGACGTGATCGGCCGCCGAGGTCAGCGAATCGAGTGGCTCGTGGTCCACCCCTGACGTAACCGCGAACGTCGTCTCGGCCATCCCTCCATCTTGCAGACCCCGCCGACAAGTTCCGAGTCTTTGGCGTGACAGGTCGATGACGGGCTACTGGCCCAGCGAGTTCTGCATCGCTCCGGCAAGCACGTTCACCGCGGGTCCGCCGTTGCCGGACTGGCAGACCTTCGCCTGCAGCAGCACGTTCTCACGCCTTCGGGTCTGGGTGAAGCAGCGGCGATCCGTCCCCGCCTCCTGCTTCACCCACTCCGCGTCGGTCGCGTTGACCAATCCGTTGGAGAACGACCACACCTGCGTCGTCCCGTCGGCGAAGTGCATTCCCGTGGTCTGCCCCGCACATCCGACGGTGCGGTCGACCACGCGGTGGAACGCGCGGTCCGCAGCGTCGTTCGTGGCGAACACGCCGACCGCCTGCTTGACGAAATGCGTTTCCTCCGTTGCCGATTCCTTCGTCTCGGCGCCGTTGAACGACGCGAGGTCGGGATCGAGGTAGACCTCAGGCAGCCCGATGTCGGCCCAGTTGTTGCAGGCGGCGAGGTCGACCCAGTAGCCCTGGAACGGCTCGGTGAAGAAGTTCTCCCACCGCATCGTCGAACCTACGATGTTGCCCACCGATCCCTTGCCGAGGACCGCGTAGTTGACGACGCCAGGCTCCGACGGCACGGCATACGCGGGCGCGGCAAGGCCAATCGCGAGACCGACGCTGACCGATGCGGCAGCGGCCGCCAGTCGCACCGAACTAGACTTTCGCCGACAGCTCAACGTCGATGTTGCCGCGGGTGGCCTTCGAGTACGGGCAGACCTGGTGGGCCTTCTCCATCAGATCGTCGGCCTGGTCCTGCTCCAGTCCGGGCAGGTAGCCGATCAGCTGGCCGGTCAGGCCGAAGCCGCCCTCGGAATCCTTGCCGAAACCGACGCGCGCAGTGATGGCCGTCGCATCGTCGAGGTCGACCTTGTCGTTGCGAGCGACCAGCCGCAGAGCACCGAGGAAGCACGCCGCATACCCCGCGGAGAACAACAGTTCGGGATTGACGCCCTCACCGCTGCCGCCCATCTCCTTCGGCGGGCGGGTGTCCAGGTCGACCTTGCCGTCCGACGACTTCACGTGGCCGTCGCGGCCGCCGCCGGATGCCGTGGATTCTGCGGTGTAAACGACTTCGATGCTCATGGTCTTGATCATGCCAACACGCTCACCGAAACAGAAGCCAGGGCTGTTACTCGACGAATTTCACAGCCCTGGCTTCAGTTTCGACGGAAAGGCTAGGCGCCGTTGCCGTTCAGGTTGGCCCGCACGCCCTCCTCGATCGTCTTGCCCAGATCGGGGTCGACGTTCTTCCAGTATTCGAACACCCGCGATAGCACCGGCTCCTTGACGCCCTTGGAAATGTGGCCAATGATATTGTGCGCCAAGCGGTCCCGTGCTGCGTCGTCGAGCACATCGCGCACCATCGTGCCGGCCTGGCCGAAGTCGTCGTCGTCCTGACGCAGCGCGTATGCAGCGCGCACCATCTCACCGTCGGACGCCCAGTGCACCTCGGCCGCTCGTCTCGGGTCGGCCTCCGGGCCACCCATCGAGTTCGGCGCGTACACCGGGTCGGTCACGTTGCGGATCCGCATCGCGCCGTCCTTGCTGTAGCTGTGCACCTCGACCTTGGGCGTGTTCACCGGGATCTGCTTGTAGTTGACCCCGAGTCGGGCCCGGTGCGCGTCTGAGTAGGAGAACCCGCGGGCCAGCAGCATCTTGTCCGGGCTCAGGCCGGTGCCCGGCACGATGTTGTTGGGTTCGAACGCGGCCTGCTCGATCTCGGCGTGGTAGTCGGTGACGTTGCGATCCAGAGTCAGCCTGCCAACCTCGTGCAGCGGGTAGTCGCCGTGCGGCCACACCTTGGTCGGGTCGAAGGGGTTGAACCGGTAGGTGTTGGCCTCTTCGAACGGCATGATCTGCACGTGCAACGTCCAGCTTGAGTAGTCGCCGCGCTCGATCGACTCGTACAGGTCGCGTTGGTGCGCGTCGCCGTCGGTGCCGGCCATCTCGTCCCCTTCCTCCTGGGTGAGGAACTCGACGCCCTGGTCGGTCTTGAAATGGTACTTCACCGAGTACAGTTCGCCGGCGGCGTTGATCCAGCTGTAGGTGTGGCTGGAGTAGCCGTTCATGTGCCGCCAGGTCTTGGGGATGCCGCGATCGCCCATCAGCCACGTGACCTGGTGCGCCGACTCCGGGGATAGCGTCCAGAAATCCCATTGCATGTGGTGGTCGCGCAGGTTGTTGGCCTGCATGCGCTTCTGGCTGCGGATGAAGTTCTGGAACTTCATCGGGTCGCGGACGAAAAACACCGGCGTGTTGTTGCCGACCATGTCGAAGTTGACCTCGCTGGTGTAGAACTTCAGCGCGAAGCCGCGCGGGTCCCGCCACGTGTCTGGGCTGCCACGCTCGCCTGCGACGGTGGAGAACCGGATCACCGTGTCGGTCTTCGTGCCGGGCTGGAAGACCGCGGCCTTTGTGTAGGTGCTGATGTCCTGGGTGACCTCGAAGTGGCCGAATGCCCCGCCACCTTTGGCGTGCGGCTGGCGTTCCGGGATGCGCTCCCGGTTGAAGTTGGCCATCTGCTCGATGAGGTAGTGGTCCTGCAGCAGGATCGGGCCGTCGGGGCCGACCGTCAGCGAATGCTCGAAACTCGGCACCGGATTCCCGGCATCGTTCGTCGCGTACTTGTCCGTCATCTCGATCTCATCTCCTCATTGACGATTGACGTGGGCTGTCGCTCGGGGCACTCACTACAGGTACCCAAAAAACGACGCCGGCTTCGTCGACGTCGAAACCGGCGTTGTCGGGGGCACTTGCGGATGTCCTCCGCAAATTCGAAGAGGTTGGGCGGCAGCGGTTTTCAACGCTGCAACTCGCCGCAGCTACCCGCGGGCCCGCGTGCCCCCGGGCGGTAGCCATCGAGGTCACGTACACAAGTATGCGCCCGTTCTGGACTGAGTCAAGAAAACGACTGGTTCGCCGAGCGTGCGCTGGCCGCGAAAAATTTCGCAGTACCCGCACGCTCGGCGAGCGAGACGACTACGGGCGCGGCGGGGTCGGTGCTGCGGTGGTCGTCGGCGCATTTCCGGGCCTAGTGGGGGGACCCATAGGTCCGCCAGGGCCCATCCGACCTGGTCCTGGCCACTCTCCCACCGGTCCCATCGGCGCCGACGGACCACCGCGATGCAGCATGTGGGGGCCGTCATGGCCGCGCAAGTGGTCATATCCCGGGCCGGAGTGTTTGCCGATCAAGAACCCGGAGAAGAACACCACCGCGACGATGAACACCGCGCCGGCGACGATGCCGACCCACGCCAACGCCTGGAACAGCCGGCTGGGTCGACTGCGGTCGGGAACGTCGCGGTGGACTGGCGGTGCGGGCGGGGGGTCCGTGGTCAGCGTGGGAGTGGTGTCGGGTTCAGCTGTTTCGCTCATGCCTTCGATCATGCCGACGCTGGTGCGCCGGGTGCCCTCGATCGCCGCTGTGTATTTCCTATGAAGATGGACGCCCGGACGTCGAGGGTCGCTGATATGACCTTGATGCCTGGAGTTGGCGATCGAGTTCGTCGAGACGGCTCCGCCTGTACCGCAAACAGTGCCTTCGCCGTACAGCGGTCAACAGATCGATCTTCCCGGAAGCCTGAACTATGATGTGCTGCTGCGGCCGCAGATCGACAATGGCACAGTGTTGACCCTTAAGTCACCAACTCGAGGCGCTCCATGGAAAGCGGACGGTGTGAAGCTCGACCGCCGCCGGTAATCCGTTCTTCGCCGAAGA
>DASWBF010000234.1:0-11106 GCA_036390735.1 Mycobacterium sp.
GCTGCAACGCGGCTGCCAGGCGATCCGCGAGCTGAAGACGCTGGAACTCATCGAAGAGATCGCGAGTCACGGCGCGTAAGCGTGCGCCTGCTACAAAGCCGCTACAGTCGTAGCATGTCGGAGGTGTCCTCACGCGATCTAAACAACGACACGGCTGGAGTGCTCCGCCGCGTCGAAGCGGGAGACGACATCACCATCACAGTCAAAGGGCGGCCCGTCGCATTCGCGCAACGTCTCGCCACGCTCGAATCCGTGGCAGACATGGAAAGCTTGCCCGTGGACGAAAAAGCATCACGAAAGTTGCCGGTGATCACGCAGGACGATGATTTGGACGGCCTCGACGGTGCGGCCAACCTGACGATCATCCGAGTCTGACCGTTAGGCGGAGTCACGGCGCGTCGTAGAGAGCGGCGACGTCGCCGGGCCTGACCTTCATCGCGGCGTTGCGTGGCAGTTCGTCGACAACCGTGATCGCGACCGGGACGTGGTGGCTGGGCAGCGACTCGCGTACCCAGTCCATGAGTTCGGATTCCGACGCCATCTGCGATCCGGGCCTCACTTCGACTGCGGCGAAGGGCGCTTCGTCGAGACGGCGATCCGGGACGCCGACGACGCACGCGTCGCTTACGGCGGGGTGGCTGACCAACGCCTGCCGTACGGTCTCCGGCAAGACCTTGAATCCGCCGCGATTGATCGCCCCGTCCGCCCTGTCGTGGATGGTGACGAACCCGTCCTCGTCGACTGCGGCCAGATCGGTGGTGCGAATCCAGTCGGGCCCGATCACGTCGATGCGTGCTTCGATAAGACCCCTCCCGCCTGCGACCGCCTCGGCCCCCGTCTCCGGGTCGACAATGCGGACCTGCACACCGGGCAACGGCTTGCCCACCGTGTCGCGTTTGGTGCCGCCGTACTGCCGGTCGAGGGCCGGAGTCAGTGCACACGCCGAGCCGGCGAATTCGGTTGCGCCATAGGCCCACAACAGCGGAATACCGTAGCGTCGCTCGAACTCCTCCCTTACTGCCGGCGCGAGAGGCGCCGATCCTCCGGCAAGGTAGTCCAGCGATGCCAAGTCCTCTTTAGGCACGTCGGCGTCGAGCAGCATCCGAATGATGGCTGGTTGCACCCCGGCCTTTGTGATTCCGTACGTCTTCACGGCACGAACGAACTCGTCGACGGTGAACTTCTCCAGCAGCACCGTTCGCTTACCGATGAACGGCCCGGTGAGCAGCTGGCACACACCGATGCTGCCGAATGGCCAGTACACCAGTTCGGGCGGGTCGTCCGGCGATGTGGTTCGGCCGACGGTCATCGACAGCACGGTGTGTTGCAGCACTTGGGCTTTGACCGGTATGCGCTTGGGTGGTCCGGTGGTGCCGCTAGTCAGGATGTGAAGGCCCGCCGCCGCGAGAGTCGGATCGGATTTGACGTCGTCACGCGGTCGTCGCGATGCCGCCACCTCGACCCCGTCCAGCGACATCATCACGCCCGCAGCGCCTGTCGCCGTCACGGCTTCTGCGACCGGGGCCGTCCAGTCGTCACGGTCGAGCAGAACGGCAGGCAGCCGAAGCTGTTCGATATCACGGGCGATCGACTGCGGGGACTGGTACGAGTAGATCATCGCGACCGGCCGTCGAGCAGCGATGAACCCGAGGATGGCCGCCGCATGCGGCACGCGGTTGCGCACCACCACCCCCACCGGATCGGTGGGGGGCACTCCGGCTCGTGACAAGGCGGCGGCGATGTCCTCGATGTACTCGGTGATCTCGTTGCCCGAGTACCACTTCCGCTCGAACTCGATGCACGGCCGATCGCCGAAGCTGTTCAGCCGCGCCGCCAGAGTCTCGGCGAAATCGGGTTCAGCCATTGGCGTCAGTATTGCGTCGAGCCTTGGTCGACAGAGATCCGGGCCGCCGTGACATTCTTCGATTCGTCGCTGGCCAGCCACAGCACCGCGTCGGCGATGTCGTCGGGCTGGGCGACCCAGTTCGGCAGGAACGGCGTGAGCATGTTCGCCAACTGGGGATTGGTTTCGGTGGCCTTCATGACCGTGTCGACCATCTCTCCGCTTCCCATCGGGGTGTTGACCGGTCCCGGGTGCACGCTGTTGACCCGGATCGAGTATTTACCCAGCTCGGCGGCGAAGGCCCGGGCCATGCCGGTCACCGCGTGCTTGCTCGCGGTGTAGTGAACCATGAACGGCTGCACCTTGATTCCCGCCGCCGAGCTGATCAGGATGATCGATCCGCCACGGCCGCCGTCGACGATCTTCTGCGCGCCTGCCATCACGGTGTTCCAGGTGCCGGTCACGTTGACGTCGATGACGTCGCGGAAGTCCTCCGGCGTGATGTCGCTCCACACCTGCGGAGCGGCGATAGCGGCGTTCGCCACGATGATGTCGAGCCGTCCCAGGGCGGCGACGCCGTCGTCGACAGCTCGCCGAAGTCCGTCGAAATCCCTTGTGTCGACGACAGAAAAGAGAATCCGACGGCCGGTGTCTTCGACCCGTCGGACCGTTTTGGCGACGTCGTCGGGAGTGGCCGAGCGGTACGGAACGCATGACGGCAGCTTGCCCGCCACGTCCACGGCGAGGATGTCCGCACCCTCGGCGGCCATCCGCACGGCGTGCGCACGACCCTGTCCCCGGGCCGCACCGGTGATGAACGCCACCTTGCCCGCTAGCCGGCCGCTCACCCCCGCTCCCGCTGCGCAGCCTTGACGAGCCCGCCGCCGATGATCAAGCGCTGAATTTCGCTTGTCCCTTCGTACAACCGCAACAGCCGAACGTCGCGGTAGATGCGTTCCACTGGCACGCCCTGCATGTAGCCGCTGCCGCCGTGAATCTGAACGGCGAGATCGGCTACCTTGCCGGCCATTTCGGTGCAGAACAGCTTCGCCGCCGACGGCGCGATCCTGCGGTCCTCACCTGCGAGCCACAGCTTCGCAGCGTCGCGGACCAGGGCCCGTCCGGCCATCACCGCGGTCTGCTGGTCGGCGATCATCGCCTGCACCAGTTGGAACTCTCCGATCGGTGTGCCGCCCTGGGTCGCGGTCGCGGCGTACGCCACCGACTCGTCGAGCGCTCGCTGCGCCGCGCCGACGGCGAGCGCTGCGATGTGGATACGGCCACGCGCCAGGGCGGTCATCGCCGCGCGATATCCGATGTCTTCACTGCCGCCCACCAACGCGCTGTCGGGCACGCGCACGTCGGTGAAGCTGACGTCGGCGGTCCAGGCGCCTTCCTGGCCCATCTTGGCGTCCTTCGCGCCGACCTCGGCACCGTCCGCGTCGGCCGGCACCAAGAAGACAGCGATCCCCGCGCCTTCGTCGTCGGCCGGGCGGGTGCGTGCGAACACCACGAACAGCTGAGCCACCGGGGCATTGGTGATGAACCGCTTCTGCCCGGAGATCACCCAGTTGCCGCCGTCACGGATTGCCTTGGTGCGCAACCCTGATGGGTTCGAGCCCGCGCCAGGCTCTGTCAGCGCGAACGACGCGACGACCTCACCCGACGCCATGCCTTCCAGCCAGCGGGCCTTCTGCTCGTCGGTGCCGAAGCCGACCAGCACCTGGCCCGCGATGCCGTTGTTCGTGCCGAACATCGACCGCAGCGCAAGCGAGGTGTAGCCGAGCTCCATGGCCAGCTCGATGTCTTGGGCCACGTTCAGGCCGAGACCGCCCCACTCCTGCGGAATCGCGTACCCGAACAGCCCCATCTTCTTCGCCCGGTCCCGGATGTCGTCCGGAACTCGGTTGTCGGCCATGATTTCCTGCTCGCGCGGCACCACCGCGGTGCGGACGAAGTGACGCGTCTGGGCGAGGATGTCCTGGAAGTCCTCGTCGCTGACGACTTCCCGTGTTGTAGTCATCTATCGAGGCTCCTTCTCCGCGCGGCGGGGCGGCGGCCGGGCGAAATCATATATGAAATATGATGTGCGCCGACGGGCGGGTGTGCACCGACGCGAGGGTTCCGCGACGATGAGTGATGAGAGGTGACGGGTGTCGATGCTGAACGGTCAGACCGCGGTCATCACTGGTGGCGCGCAGGGTCTAGGTTTCGCGATCGCCGAACGATACGTCGCCGAAGGTGCCCGAGTTGTCCTCGGCGACCTGGACATCGGCGCCACCGAGGCCGCGACCGAGCGGCTCGGCGGCGACACCATCGCGGCTGCCGTGAAGTGTGACGTCACCCAGGCCGCCGACGTCGACACCCTGGCATCAACCGCTGTCGAGAGGTTCGGTGGGCTGGACATCATGGTGAACAACGCGGGCATCACTTGCGACGCGACCATGCGAAAGATGACCGAGGAGCAGTTCGATCAGGTCATCGCGGTGCACCTCAAGGGCACCTGGAACGGCATCCGCAGCGCGGCGGCCATCATGCGCGACAACAAGCGCGGCGCGATCGTGAACATGTCGTCGCTGTCGGGAAAGGTCGGTCTGGTCGGCCAGACGAACTATTCGGCAGCCAAAGCCGGGATCATCGGGATGACGAAGGCCGCCGCGAAGGAACTCGCCCACCTCGGCGTGCGGGTCAACGCGATTGCGCCAGGGCTGATCCGCTCGGCGATGACAGAGGCTATGCCGCAACACATTTGGGATCAGAAGATCGCCGAGGTGCCGATGGGCCGGGCCGGCGAACCGGCGGAGGTGGCCAAGGTGGCGCTGTTTCTGGCCAGCGACCTGTCCTCGTATATGACCGGCACCGTGCTGGAAGTCACCGGCGGGCGGTTCATGTGATGACCATGCGCGAAGCAGTGATCTGTGAACCCGTGCGGACGCCGATCGGTCGCTACGGCGGAATGTTCAAGTCCCTCAACGCCGTTGACCTCGGCGTCGCAGCGCTGACGGGCTTGCTCGACAGAACCGGGATCGCGCCGGACGCGGTGCAGGACGTCATCCTGGGGCATTGCTATCCGAACAGCGAGGCACCCGCGATCGGGCGGGTGATCGCGCTCGACGCGGGCCTGCCCGTGACGGTGCCCGGCATGCAGGTCGATCGCCGATGCGGATCGGGCCTGCAGGCGGTGATCCAGGCGTGCCTGCAGGTGGCCAACGGCGACAACGACCTCGTCGTCGCGGGCGGCACCGAAAGCATGAGCAACGTCGCGTTCTATTCCATCGACATGCGATGGGGAGGCGCACGCACGGGCATCAGGGTGCACGATGGCCTCGCCCGCGGCCGGACCACCGCGGGCGGCCGCGACTATCCGGTGCCCGGCGGGATGTTGGAGACCGCCGAGAATCTGCGGCGCCAGTACAGCATCTCCCGGCAGGAGCAGGACGAGTTGGCCGTGACATCGCACCAGCGCGCGGTCGCCGCCCAGAAGGACGGGATCCTCGCCGACGAGATCATTCCGGTCGCCGTACGAACGCGGCACGGCGAGGAACTGGTCGACACCGACGAGCATCCGCGCGCCGATACCTCGGTCGAGACGCTGAGCAAGCTCAAACCAGTTCTACGCGAAGAAGATTCAGAGGCTACCGTCACCGCCGGAAACAGCAGCGGCCAGAACGACGCCGCGTCGATGTGTGTGGTGACCACGCCACAAAAAGCCGACGAGCTGGGCCTGACGCCGTTGGTCCGGTTGGTGTCGTGGGCCGTGGCCGCGGTTGCGCCGAGCGTCATGGGCATCGGGCCGGTGCCGGCGACCGAGGCCGCGCTTTCCAAGGCGGATCTGCGCCTGGCCGACGTCGACCTCATCGAACTCAACGAAGCGTTCGCGGCGCAGGCGCTGGCGGTGATGCGCGAGTGGGGACTGACCGCCGCCGACCGTGACCGCACCAACGTGCACGGCTCGGGGATCTCGCTGGGCCATCCCGTCGGTGCGACAGGCGGGCGGATGCTGGCCGCGCTGGCCCGTGAGCTGAACCGGCGCGAGGCTCGATACGGGCTGGAGACGATGTGCATCGGCGGCGGCCAGGGGCTCGCCGCGGTCTTCGAGCGGTGGGACCAGTGACCTTGCCGCTGGACGGGATCACCGTCGTCGAGGTGTCGAGCTTCGTTGCCGCGCCGCTGTGCGGGTTGACGCTGTCGCAACTTGGGGCCGAGGTGATCCGTGTCGACCCCATCGGCGGCGCGGCTGACTTCCGCCGGTGGCCGCTCGCTGAGAGCGGCAGGTCGATCTACTGGACCGGGCTGAACAAGGGAAAGCGGTCGGCGACAATCGACTTGCGGTCGCTCGAGGGGCAAGAGCTGGTGCAGCGGTTGATCGCCGAGAGTGAAGGCATCGTGGTGACGAACGCCGCGGGGCTGGCCTGGTTGTCGCACGAACGTCTGGCCGCGATGCGGTCAGACGTCATCTCCGTCCAATTGCTCGGACGCGGAGACGGCTCCACCGGCGTCGACTACACCGTCAACGCAGCGATTGGATTCCCCTACGTCACGGGGCCAGCGGATTACGCGGGCCCGATCAACCATGTGTTGCCGGCGTGGGACGTCTGCTGCGGCTTGTACGCTGCACTCGCGGTGACCGCGGCACTGCGGCGGCGTGACCAGACTGGGGACGGCACCCACGTCCGCCTGGCGCTGGAGGATGTCGCGCTGGCCACCGTCGGCAACCTCGGCTTGATCACCGAACCTCAGGTCAACGGCACGCAGCGACCCCGCCTTGGCAACGCGATCTTCGGGCAGTACGGCCAGGATTTCACCAGCCGTGACGGCGCGTCGTTCATGGCTGTGCTGTTGACAGGCAGGCACTTTCGCGACCTGGTCGAGGTGACGGGCACCGGAGCAGCGGTGTCGGCCCTCGCCGACGCTCTGGGCACCGACTTCAGCTCCGAAGGTGACCGCTACCGCTACCGCGACGTGCTGTCCGGGTTGTTTTCGACGTGGTTCGCCGAGCATTCGGCCGCCGAGATCAATGACGCGCTGTCGTCCACCACCGTGCTGTTCGAGCGGTATCGGACGTTCGCGGAGGTGGCCACCGACGATCGGGTGGTGGCTAATCCATTGTTCACACGGATGCATCAGCCCGGCGTCGGAGAGTATTTCGCGCCGGGGATGCCGGCGTCGTTCGACGGAAGCCATCCCGCGAGCGCGCCCGCCCCGAACCTGGGGCAGGACACGGCCGGGCTGCTCGCCGAACGGCTCGGACTGAGTGCCGACGAGATCACCCGCCTCGAGAACGCGGGAACAATCGCCTAACGCAGGGCAGAAGGGAAGCCACACATGACCAGACTCGCTCAGACGCTCGGCCTTACCGAGTTCCAAACTGAGATCGTCTTCACCGTAAGGCAATTCGTCGAAAAGGAAGTCATCCCGAACGCGCCGGAACTCGAGCGCACGGACACCTATCCGCAGGACATCGTCGACCAGATGAAGGACATGGGCCTGTTCGGGCTGATGATTCCGGAGGAGTACGGCGGACTGGGGGAGTCGCTGCTGACGTACGCGTTGTGCGTCGAGGAGCTGGCCCGCGGCTGGATGAGCGTCTCGGGGGTGATCAACACCCATTTCATCGTGGCGTACATGCTGCGCCAGCACGGCACCGATGCGCAGAAGCAGCACCATCTTCCGCGGATGGCGACCGGTGAGGCCCGCGGTGCGTTCTCGATGTCGGAGCCGGAGCTGGGGTCCGATGTCGCCGCGATCCGCACGCGGGCCAAGCGCAATGCCGACGGCAACTACACCATCGACGGTCAGAAGATGTGGTTGACCAATGGCGGCAGTTCGACGTTGGTCGCGGTCTTGGTGCGTACCGACGAAGGCGCGGACAAGCCGCACCGCAACTTGACCGCATTCCTCGTCGAAAAGCCGGTCGGCTTCGGCGAAGTCGCGCCGGGCCTGGTGATTCCCGGCAAGATCGACAAGCTCGGCTACAAGGGAATCGACACCACGGAGTTGATCTTCGACGGCTATGCCGCCAGCGCCGACGACATCCTCGGTGGCGCACCGGGGCAGGGTTTCTTCCAGATGATGGATGGCATCGAAGTCGGGCGGGTCAACGTCTCTGCCCGGGCCTGCGGGGTGGGTATTCGCGCATTCGAGCTGGCGGTCCGGTATGCGCAGCAGCGTTCGACGTTCGGCAAGCCCATCGCCGAGCATCAGGCGATCGCGTTCCAGCTGGCCGAGATGGCGACGAAAGTCGAAGCGGGACATCTGATGATGGTGAACGCCGCGCGGCTGAAGGATTCAGGCGAGCGCAACGACTTGGCCGCCGGCATGGCCAAGTACCTGACGAGCGAATACTGCGCGGAGGTCACCCAGCAGAGCTTCCGAATCCACGGCGGATACGGCTACTCCAAGGAATACGAGATCGAGCGGCTGATGCGCGACGCGCCGTTCCTGCTCATCGGCGAGGGCACCAGCGAGATTCAGAAGCAGATCATCAGTAAGCGGTTGCTGGCCGAGTACCAGATATGACGGTTCCGGATTTCGTTGCGCGGCCGCAACTGTCGCAAGACGTTGCGCGATATGTCCGTCGGCGGATCTTCGACGGCGCGTACGCGGCAGGGGAATACGTCCGTCTGGAACAGCTGGCCGCGGAGTTGGGGGTTAGCGTGACACCGGTGCGTGAAGCGCTGCTCGAGTTGCGCGCCGAGGGGCTGCTCGTCCAACAGCCGCACCGCGGCTTCATGGTGCTGCCGGTGACGGGAAGAGACATCGCGGACGTGTCAACTGTCCAGGCGCACATCGGAGGGGAGTTGGCGGCTCGGGCGGCGGCCAACATCACCGACGAGCAGCTGACACAACTGAAGGACCTGCAGGCACAGCTCGAGGACGCCTACAAACAACACGACCGCGAGCGTGCGGTGCGGCTGAACCACGAGTTCCATCGTGCGATCAACCTGGCGGCCGATTCACCGAAGTTGGCGCAGCTGATGGGCCAGATCACCCGCTATGCACCCGAGGCGGTTTTCCCGACCGTCGAAGGTTGGCCGGGCCAGTCCGTCAGGGATCACCGCCGCGTGATCGCCGCGCTGGAGAAGCGCGACGAAGAACGCGCCCGGACCGCGATGGCCGAGCACTTCGTCGCGGGGGTGGCGCCGCTGGTCGAGCACCTGATGGAGCAAGGCGTCGTCAACCACGCCGACCGGTCGTCTTGATCACGCACCTGCACCTCACTACTGTAAGTGCAACAGTGAGGGGTTGCTTATGAGCGTGCGGGTGATCGACGAGGCAGCCAACGTGTTCGCGGACCCCAAGGCATACACCGACGAAGCGCGGCTCCATGCCGCACTGACTCATCTCCGTGCCAATGCCCCGGTGTCGTGGGTCGACGTACCGGGTTACCGGCCGTTCTGGGCGATCACCAAGTACACCGACGTCATGGAGATCGAGCGGGCCAACACGCTTTTCACCAACTGGCCGCGCCCGGTGCTGGCAGTTGCGTTGGGCGAGGAGGCGTCCGCCGGTACGGTGCGCACGCTGATCCACATGGACGACCCGCAGCACCGAGTGGTGCGCGCGATCAGCGCGGACTGGTTCCGCCCCAAGGCCATGCGCGCGCTGAAGGTGCGCGTCGACGAACTCGCCAAGATCTACGTGGACAAGATGCTGACCCTCGGAAGCGAATGCGACTTCGCCCAGGAGGTCGCGGTCAACTACCCGCTCTACGTCATCCTGACGCTGCTCGGTCTACCGGAATCGGATTTTCCGCGGATGCTGAAGCTCACCCAGGAGTTGTTCGGCAGCGAGGACGACGAGTTCAAGCGGGGCAGCACAACCGAGGAGCAGTTGCCTGCCCTGATCGACATGTTCGAGTACTTCAAAGGGGTGACCGCGTCGCGCCGCGAGAACCCGAGCGAGGACCTGGCGTCGGCGATCGCCAACGCCCGCGTCGACGGTGAGCTGTTGTCCGATATCGACACCCTGTCCTACTACCTCATCGTCGCGACCGCCGGACATGACACCACCAGCGCGACGATCTCGGGCGGGTTATTGGCCTTGATCGAGAACGCCGACCAGCGAGAACGGTTGCGTGACAACCTATCGCTGATGCCACTCGCGACCGAGGAGATGATCCGCTGGGTGACTCCGGTCAAGACATTCATGCGTACTGCGGCCGAGGACACGACGATTCGCGGCGTGCCGATCGCGGCGGGGGAATCACTGCTCTTGTCTTACGTTTCGGCGAATCGTGACGAGGACATTTTCGCCGACCCCTTCCGGTTCGATGTAGGCCGCGAGCCGAACAGGCACGTCGCCTTCGGTTACGGTGTGCACTTCTGTCTGGGCGCCGCGCTCGCGCGGATGGAGGTGAACAGCTTCTTCACCGAATTGTTGCCGCGGCTGAAGGCGGTTGAACTGACCGGGGCACCACAACAGATGGCGACGACGTTCGTCGGCGGACTGAAGCACCTGCCGATCCGGTACTCACTGACCTGAAATGTGCGTTGACTCTGCGTCCTGGGTGCAGAAGTGCGAGAAGCTCGCGCCCTCGGCGCAGAATCAACGTAACAGGTCGCGCAGGCGGTGGACGTCGACCTTCCCGGTGGGCCCGCGGGGGATGGCGTCATCGGAGTCCACCAGGAGCCACACAGTAGGAACCTTGAACGAGCTCAACAGCTTTCGAGCGGAATCACGCAGCTGCTCGCGCGTCATCATCGCGGCCTCACACACCACCGCCGCACCGACCTCACCGTCGACATTGGTCACGAACGCGTTCTCGACGCCGTCGATGGTCCGCAGCGCCTGCTCGACCTCGCTCGGGTAGACGGTGGCGCCACGGACCTTGAACATGTCGTCGGATCTGCCGTGGTAGAACAGGAAGCCGTCGTCGTCGAGACGGCCAAGGTCGCCGGTGGGATAGAACCCGTCGGCGGTGAACAGATCCTCGCGGCTGCGGCGACACACCCCTCGCAAGGTGTGCGGCCCCCGGATCTGGATCATGCCGACGGTCCCCGCCGGGACGGACATGCCGCTGTCGGGATCGACGATCCGGACTTCCATGCCGTCGAACGGCTTTCCGCAACTGCCCCAAGCGGATCGCGGCATGTCGGTGTCGGCGGGATAGCCGCATTAGGGTCCGAAGGCCTCCGTCATGCCGAACAGCTTCGCCCGGGCCCCCGGCTGGGCGCGATGGTCCGGCGGCAGCAGGGCCTCCAAGCTTCCCGGCCGCAGCGATGACAGGTCGGCGCCCACCGAATCAGCTCGGCGCGCTAGCG
>DASWBF010000235.1:0-10660 GCA_036390735.1 Mycobacterium sp.
TCCTGGCGACCGCCCGCACGTCGTGGCCTCTGTCGAGGAGCTGTGGCACCAGCCGTCCGCCGACGTACCCGGTCGCGCCCGTCACCGCGCAGCGCATCTGTTTCCTCCCGTGTCGGCGCCCTTCGTATGCTATTCGGAGCCATGCCACTGCAGGATGGACGCATGACCGATGTGAAGTCCACGTTGCCGCCCGCGTTGCGCAAGGCGCTGGAGCTACTCGCCGATCCGCCCGCGAACCCGGACGCCAGCAAGGGGTACCTCGACCTGCTGGGCGACGACGGCGCCGTTCCGAAGAACACCGGCGCGATCCAGGCGGTATGGGCGTCGCCGATCGGGTCGATGTTCTACGACAACGCCCAAGCCTTGGCCCGCAGGTTCTTCAGCGCCTGGCAGCACCCCACCGACTGGCTGAACATTCCGCAGGGTGGGACCGCACTCGACGTCGGCTGCGGCCCCGGCAATGTCACCGCGTCGCTGGGCCGCGCCGTCGGCCAGGGCGGTCTGGCGTTGGGCGTCGACATATCGAAGCCGATGCTGGCCCGCGCGGTGCGCGCTTACTCGGGGCCTCAGGTCGGGTTCCTGCGCGCCGACGCGCAGCGGCTTCCGCTGCGCGATGACCTTATCGACGCGCTCGTGTCGATCGCCGTGTTGCAGCTGGTTCCGGACCCGGCCGCGGCGGTCGCAGAGATGGCGAGGGTCTTGCGACCGGGCGGGCGACTGGCCGTGATGGTGCCCACCGTCGGGCGTCCGGGCCCGCCGTCGCGGTTCTTTCCGAACGCGGGTGCCCACTTCTTCGGTGACGACGACCTCGGCGACATCCTCGAGGACCTCGGATTCGTCAGCGTGCGGACGAAGAATGCCGGTCCTCTTCAATGGGTGCGGGGAAGACTCGCTAGTTGAAAGCGCATCCGGGATTGGGCGCGTCCTCAGACAACGCGCTGCCGGCGGGCAGGATGTACAGAATTTGCATCACCAGCGGGGTGTCGCCGACGTTGCGGCCGATGTGCACGCGATCGGGTCCGCTCGGTTCGAACACGCCTGAGCCGGCCGGGTAGACGCCGTCGACGGAGCAGTCGGCCATGTTGTGCGTCAGCGTGCCCTCTTTGATCACGCCGTACAGCCGCCCGTCGTGCCAATGCCATCCTGTGCTGCCGCCCGGCGCGATGGTGATCTCGCGGAACACATAGTCCGTGCCGTCGGCCGCGCGCTGCCACAGCACGGTCGCGCTGACACCGTCGGCCGCGGTGGCCGAAGCTATTGCGGGCAAGGTCATCGCGACGGCGAGGATCGCGGTGAACAAGACACCGCGAATCCACATACCGGTACCCTTGCACGCGATGAGCGAGTGCGCCGAGCGAATCAAGAACCGGTGAGCGGCCGGGCCAAAGACCGGGTCATCTCGGCCGGCACCTCATACGCGTCCTCCGGGGTGGACATCGAGGCGGGCGATCGAGCGGTCGAACTACTGAAACCCTTGGCGCGGAAGGCCACGAGGCCGGAAGTCGTTGGGGGCCTTGGTGGATTCGCGGGACTGTTCGCGCTGAAGGGCGGCTACCGCGAGCCGCTACTAGCCGCGTCCACCGACGGTGTGGGAACCAAGGTCGCGATCGCCCAAGCCATGGACAAGCACGACACCGTAGGACTGGATCTGGTGGCCATGGTCGTCGACGACCTCGTGGTCTGCGGCGCGGAACCCCTGCTGCTGCAGGACTACATCGCCGTCGGGCGCATCGTGCCGGAGCGGATCGCGGCGCTGGGTGCGGGCATTGCAGAGGGCTGTGTGCAGGCGGGATGCGCGCTGCTCGGCGGCGAAACCGCCGAGCATCCGGGACTGATGGCACCAGACGCCTACGACATCTCTGCCACCGCCGTCGGCGTGGTGGAGGCCGACGACGTGCTCGGTCCGGATCGGGTGCGTCCCGGCGACGTGGCGATCGGGATGGCGTCGACGGGTCTGCACTCCAACGGCTACTCGCTGGCGCGCCACGTGCTGCTGGAGATCGACCGGATGAACCTGGCGGGCCATGTCGAGGAGTTCGGTCGCACCCTCGGCGAGGAACTGCTGGAGCCGACGCGGATCTATGCCAAGGACTGCCTGGCGCTGGCCGCCGAAACGCAGGTGAAGACGTTCTGCCACGTGACCGGCGGCGGCTTGGCAGGCAATCTTGCGCGTGTTGTTCCGCACGGTCTGCAGGCCGAACTCGACCGCGGCACCTGGACGCCCGCGCCGGTTTTCAAGATGATCGCTCAGCGCGGCCGCATCGACCGGGCGGAGATGGAGAAGACGTTCAACATGGGCGTCGGGATGGTCGCCGTCGTCAGCCCCGACGACACCGACCGCGCGCTGGCGATTCTCACGGCCAGACACCTGGATTGCTGGGTGCTGGGCACAGTCAAGAAAGGCGGGAAAAGCAGCAGCCGGGCCGAACTCGTCGGACGGCACCCCCGGTTCTGACGCGAACGCGTCGGCGAGGAGCGATCAGCGGCGCCAGTTGTCTTCGTCGTCCCACGGATCGGTGGTATCGGCGTCTACATGCTCGGCGCCGGACAGCTCGCGTTGGAGCCGCTCGAAATCAGTCTGCGGAGAGCTGTATTTCAGCTCCCGGGCAACCTTCGTTTGTTTCGCCTTCGCCCGGCCGCGGCCCATGGGGGAACCCCCTCGCGCAATAACGGAGCGGCCCGATGTGAAGGCGGCTCCGATCTGAGTGTGTGTTTGTTAGTCCTGGCAACACTTTACCGTGCCCGCGCGCCGTCCGCTGGCAGGGCTTGGCTGTCTCCTCTTCGCCCGAGAGGCTCATCGGCGCTGTCTCCTCTTCGCCCGAGAGGCTCATCGGCCCGCTGGTGCGGCGCAGGTCACCGCGTGACGCCGCGCAGCCGGTCGACCGCGACGCGGCCAGCGCCGACGCCGCCCGCGACTGGCACAGTGTCCGGGTCGATCGTCAGCGCGACCTCGGTCTTCTGCTCTTCGCGCGAGCGCTCATCGCCGGCGTCGTCCGCGTTGACGGTCAACGGAGTGTCGGCGGCGAGCCCGCGCTTGACGAGTGCCAACGCGACGGGTCCGAGGTCGACGTGGTCCACGACCGTTCCGAGCCGTCCCACCGCGCGACCGCCCGCGGTGATCGGCGCGCCGGTGATCGGACGCGACACCGAGCCGTCGAGGTGGGTGAGTACCAGCATTCGCGGCGGCCGCCCGAGGTTGTGCACCCGAGCGACAGTCTCCTGGCCGCGATAGCAGCCCTTGTCCAGGTGGACAGCGGTGCCTATCCAGCCGACCTCATGCGGGATCGTCCGCTCATCGGTATCGACGCCCAGCCGCGGCCGCAGGCCCGCGACCCGATGTGCCTCGTAGGTCCAGACGCCGGCCGGCCGCAGCCCGGCCTTCTGTAACCGGTCGTGCCACTGGGGCAGCTGGTCACGCGGCACCACCAGATCCAGCGCGACGGCGGGGCCGTCGCGCTGGGTGGGCATGCGGCGCACGAACCCGCCGCCTGCCAGCGGCACAGCGACAAGCTCGCCCGGCGGCGAGTCGATGCCCAGCGTCTTGAGCACGTCCGGATCGGCCAGCTTCGGTCCGAGCAGTGACAGCACGCCGTAGTCGGCCGCATCAGGGACGACCTCGGCCCGGAACACCATCCGCTTGAGGTAGGCCAGCAGTGGCTCCGTGCGCCATGGTTCGGTGTCGAGGTAACTCACCCCGGCCAGTTCAGTTTGAATCCAGTGGTCTTCGACACGGCCCTGCCCGTCGAGGCTGAGGTTCTCGACCGTCGTGCCGTCTGATAGGTCGGCGACGTGTTGCGACGAAATACTGTGCAGCCACGACAGCCGATCAGGGCCGGTCAGCGTGATGACACCACGGTGTGACCGGTCGATGTACACGGCGTCGGTGAGGGCGGCGCGCTGTTCACCGAGCGGATCGCCGTAGTGCCAAATAGCGCCGGCATCAGGGCTGGCGGCGGGGGCGGGCACGGCGCTCACGCATTCAACTCTACGATTCACCGTTACGGTGTTGGCCATGTCGGTTCTCGTCACCCTGGACGGGCGATTCCACGACCCTGAGGCGCCGCTGCTGCACGCCGACGACCTCGCCGCCGTGCGGGGCGACGGCATCTTCGAGACATTGCTGGTGCGCGACGGGCGGCCCTGCCTGCTGGAGGCGCATCTCCAGCGGCTGGCGCAGTCGGCGGACCTGATGGACCTACCCGCGCCGGATGCCGACGCGTGGCGATCCGCGGCGGCAGGGGCCGCGGATCGCTGGGTTGCGGAGAGCAGCGACGAGGGCGTGATGCGCTGGGTGTACAGCCGCGGGCGCGAGAGCGGCGGCCCGCCCACCGCGTACATCACCGTCGGACGGCTGCCCGAACGGGTCGCCGCGGCGCGCAACGATGGGCTGGCCGCCGTGACATTGGCGCGCGAGATGCCGACCACCGCGTCCGGCGCGCCGTGGCTGTTGGCGGGCGCCAAGACGCTGTCGTATGCGGTGAACATGGCGGCGCTGCGGTATGCCGCCGAACGTGGCGCGGGTGACGTGATCTTCGTCAGCACGGACGGCTACGTGCTCGAGGGCCCACGTTCGACGGTGGTGATCGCCACCTCGGACGGGCTGCAGACGCCACCGCCAACGCTGCCGATTCTGCACGGCACCACGCAACAGGCGTCGTTCACCGTTGCTGCCGAGAAGGGCTACCGTTGCGAGTACCGGCCGCTGCGGCCAGCGGATTTGCTTGCTGCGCAAGGTATCTGGCTAGTCTCCAGCATCACGCTGGCCGCCCGCGTGCACACCCTGGACGGCCGCACCCTGCCACCGGCGCCCCAGGCGTCTGAACTCGCCGAGCTCGTCGACCTTGCGATCGTCAGCGACCGCTGACGTCGAACGGAGCCTACTGCGAAGATCCTGCGGAAGTGATTAATTGCTTGTCGCGCCAGGGGATCCCAGGTAACTTCGCCGGTACACGAGAAGGGAGGTGGTCCGAGAAATTGATTGACTTATGGACGCGTGAGGTGACTGCCGGCTAGCAGCCGCAAGCGAGGAAAACCCCCCGCTGCAAGGCGCTGGTAATTCCCCGCAGTCACCCGGCCCCCGAGCCCCTGGTCTGTCCAACCGGGAACATCGGCTCGGGGGCCGCTTACTTCCCGGGAGTTGAACCGTTTACGTCAGCTGTGGGCAGAACGCGGCCGTCGCAGCGCCGACAAAGGCGCTGGCCTGCCCGGGGGACCAGCCTCTCGACGCCGCGAGATTCGAAACCACCTGGTTGAAGGCAGTCCCGGCGGCTTGGTCGGTGCAGACGGACCTCCCGAGGGCAACGATTTGATCGGGGCTCCCTGAAGAAATGCCTGCGGCAGCGACCGCGATGAGGAAATCTTCCTCGGGCCCGGCGGCCGCGATAGGTGACGTCGCCAATGCGATGGCGGCGAGTCCGGCGGCAGCGGCGCCGGCAATTGTGTGTTTCATCGTCGGTCCTTCCTCGAGTGGACTCGGCAACGCCGAGAATGACCTCAATTTTTGTCCCGCCGACCGATGAATTCGCAGGTATTCGCGAAATAGCGCAGGTTGTTATCAGCCCGCGTACCGGGACAGCCGCGCCGACAGATGCGGCACCAAGCCGCCATCGGCGTCGACGCGTTCCTCGACGTACGCCAGATCGCCGCCCTCGACGATCCCGTACAACCGCTTCGCGCCGCCGACCAGCACTCCGGATCGACTGCGCGCCAACGCATCCGTGACCAGTTCCCACGACGACTGGTTGAGCGGGCGACCGTAGAAGAGTTCGACGTAGCCGGCGGAGTGGGCGAGCAGAAGCTCGATCGCCTGCATCTCGGCCGGATCTGCGGGGTCGCTGACGAACCGCCAGAACCCGGTCTCTCGCAGGGCGGCTTCGTCGTATTCGCCCTTCTCGGTGAGCCGCCAAGAGCGCGCCTCCCAGTTCAGGTAGTCCCGCCCGTCGTGGGAGACGATGATCTGCTGGCCGAAGCGGTAGTCGCCATGCGGCCCGCGGCCTTCACCTTCGCCGCGCCAGACGCCGACGAGCGGCAGCAGAGCCAGCAGCGCGTCGTGCAGGTTTGCGCCCTTGCGCAGGTTCGCCGTGTCGGCGGGCAACGGGAGGTCCTCGAAGACGGGGATGTTGCGGGACGCCGTGGTCTTGGCGCGTTCAGCCGCCGCGGCCACCGCCCGGTCTCCGGATCCCGGTTGCGCGCTGGGTGAATTCACGAGTCGTCGGAAATGAGCCGGTACACCGCGTACAGCGCGAACCACGCGATTACCACGGTGCACGCCACCAGCAGGATCTCGTAGAACAGCACCACGAGATCGAGTTTAATGCCGACCGGCCGGCCGAGCGCTCTCGCGCCGTGCCGAGCTCAAAACGGGCTACGCGACCTTGACGTCGACCTCGTGGATGCCCGCGCCGTTCGGGGCGACGACGGCGTCGCCGCTGCCCGCCGACGAGAGCGCCCGCACAGTCCACGACCCGGGTGCCGCGAAGAACCGGAAGTCACCGGTGGCCGATGCGACGACCTCGGCGGTGAACTCGTCGGAGGAGTCCAGCAGACGCACGAACGCGCCGCCCACCGGCTGCCCGGAGCCGTCGATCACCCGGCCGGTGATCACCGTCTCCTTCTCGACGTCGACACTGGCCGGCAGCGTCTGTGTTTGTTTCGGTGCAGAGCACATAATCAGCTTCCCAACTCGATCGGGACCCCCACCAGGGAGCCGTATTCGGTCCAACTTCCGTCGTAGTTCTTGACATTCCCGTGCCCGAGGAGCTCGCGCAGCACGAACCAGGTGTGCGACGACCGTTCCCCGATTCGGCAGTACGCAATCGTGTCCATGGACTCGTCGAGGCCTGCCTCGCCGTAGAGCTTCGTCAGGTCCTCGTCAGACTTGAAGGTGCCGTCCTCGTTGGCGGCCTTGCTCCACGGCACGTTGATGGCGCCCGGGATGTGCCCGGCACGCTGGCTCTGCTCCTGCGGCAAGTGGGCGGGTGCCAGGATCTTGCCGGAGAACTCGTCGGGGGAGCGGACGTCGACCAGGTTCTTGTCACCGATCGCAGCCAGCACCTCGTCGCGGAACGCGCGGATGCTGTTGTCCGGCTCCTTGGCGGTGTAGCTGGTGGGCTCGCGTTCCACCGTGTCGGTGGACAGCGGGCGCCCGTCGAGCTCCCACTTCTTGCGACCGCCGTCGAGCAGCTTGACGTTCTCGTGCCCGTACAGCTTGAAGTACCAATAGGCGTACGCCGCGAACCAGTTGTTGTTGCCGCCGTAGAGGATCACGGTGTCGTCGTTGGAGATGCCGCGCTCGGACAGCAGCTTCGAAAACTGTTCGGCGTCAACGAAATCGCGCTTGACCGGGTCCTGGAGGTCTTTGCGCCAGTCCAGCCTGACCGCGCCGGCGATGTGCCCGGTGTCGTATGCGCTGGTGTCCTCGTCGACTTCGACGAAGACGGTGTCGGGAGCGTCGAGATTGCTCTCCGCCCAGTCAGTGGTGACCAGGACGTCGGAGCGAGCCATGAATTTCCTTTCCTTACCTGACAGTTAGTGGAGCGTGCTTCAGCCGCGCGACCAGCGGGTACAACTGGCAACCCAGGCAGATAGCGAATGCCGCGTTGAGGAACGCGGCGACGAGTGCGAACGCGGTGGCGATCTCGCCGAGCACTGTCACCCCGACGGCGAACCCGACCACGCCGATCACCGCGAAGACGAACCCGACCAGCTGGGCGAACTTCAACGGCGCGACCGGTTCGCGTTCGGTGACGGGACCGAGACGGGGGGCGATCAGGTGGGCGAAGATCAGCCCGTAGGGGCTGTACCGCGGCCCGCGCAGTGCGGAGACCGCGAACACCGCGGCCTGCAGGCCGAGTACCACCGCCGCGGCGGGTGGGCTGACCGCCGACACCAACAGCGTCACGACCAGCACCGCGCTGGTGACCCAGGCGGCGAACCGGGGACCGCGAACGTCTACTTCACGGCTGGTGGTCGACATACAGATACTCCTGTGCTGGAAAGAGCTGGCGGAAAGGGCACGGCTCAGGCCGCTGGCGAGGCGCTCAGCGACAACAGCAACAGAAACAACCCGCGGTGCGGCACAGATCGACTGCGCGGCGCTTGGTGAGCATCAGCTCGGGGCGGGTAGACACGTCGGCAAGCTTACCTAATGGCGGTGGCGTCAAGCCAACAGCGGTACCAGCTTGGAGCGCAGGTCAGCGGCCTTGGGTACGCCCGCGGTGCGGTACCGCTGCCGCCCGTCGGCGTCGAAGATGAACGTCGTCGGTAGCGACAGCACTGAAAGTCGGCGCGCCACAGCGGGATTGGCGTCCATGTCGATTTCAACGTGAGCCACTGCGGGAAGGTCACCGCACACCTGGTTGACCACCCGACGCACCGCCGCGCACGGCCCACACCACACTGCGCTGAAGTGCACGACTGTCGGGCCCGTCCTGGACAGGCCGAGATCGGCACCGTGGTCCACCACTTGCATGCTGTCCCGCAGCACGCCCGACCTGCGGTTGACCAGGACGCCGATCACCGCAGCGACACCGAGCGCCGCGGCTATCACGCACCCGGCAAGGACCAGCGAAGAGCTCATGACACTGTGAACTCGTCGAGGTGCACGGTTAGTCCCTCGACGATCCCTTCGATGATGACATCTGAGCCCCGCGCACCCTCTCGGTTCGGGGCGATACCGAACGGCAGCTTCTGCCCGGGCAGGTTCTTGCTGAACGCCTTCAGTACCGCGTCGAGCTTCTCGTCGGGCACTGTTCGGTCGGCGGTACCGGGCCCGGTGAGGATGCCGGTGGCGGTGAACGCCAACGTGGTGTCGCCGGGTCCGGTCATGGACAGGTCCACCGAGACACTCACCCGCTCCTGCAGGCCGGCGGCCTTCGGCGTTCCGGTGAACACCAGCCCGACGCTGCTGGAGATCCCAGACTCGGTGGTGCCGCCGGTCGCGTCGTTGGTCTCCTTGGGCGGGGCCTCGACCACCAGGTCGTTGATACCCATGAACCGGCCGAGGTGAGTGGAGTCGATGATGATCCGGCTTTCGAGCTTGCCGACGGGAAGCGGCGCGCCGGGCCGGATCAGCCACGACGCCTGCGTCAGGTCGACCTCGTGCATCGTCGCCTCCAGCGACGCGCTGCCGACGATCGGCCGGTCGACGCCGCTGGCCTTGATCTCGACTTCGTCGTAACGGTGCCGAAGCGCCTGCGGAATGAACGGGAACCCGAGGATGCCGACCCACGGGTCGAACCCGAGACCCGCCTCGGCGCGAAGGGTGCTCGCCAGCCGGTACTCGGCGTAGATCGCAGTGCCGAAATCGGCTCCGACGGCACCGCCGGCGAGCGCGACGAACATCACAGTGATCCCGATCAGCAGCGCACGCACCCGCACATTCTGGCGTACTGGGATGCAGTGTCCGCCCTGCAGACGGCTAAGTCGCAGGTCGCGGGTTATCGTTAGATGACCGCGCGGACGCGAGGAGCAGGTAGGACGTCAGTTCGACGACCGGACTCACATCCGTAGACCCGCGCGCTGGAGGGTGTGTTGGATTTATTGCTACTCACCGGGGACCCGCATCCGGAGGCGGTGCTGCCCTCGTTGTCGCTGCTGCCGCACACCGTGCGGAGAGCGCCGAGCGAGGTCTCTTCTCTGCTGGACGCGGGCAGCGCCGACGTTGCGATCGTCGATGCGCGCACGGATCTCGCCGCCGCGCGGGGGCTGTGCCGGCTGCTCGGGACCACCGGGACATTGGTTCCGGTGGTGGCCGTCGTCAACGAAGGTGGCCTCGTCGCGATCAACGTCGACTGGGGACTCGACGACATCCTGCTGCCCGGCACCGGACCGGCCGAGATCGACGCGCGGCTGAGGCTGCTCGTCGGCCGCCGCGGCGGGGCGGCCAACCAGGAGAACGTCGGCAAGATCACGCTCGGCGAGCTCGTGATCGACGAAGGCACCTACACCGCGCGGCTGCGGGGCCGGCCGCTCGACCTGACGTACAAGGAATTCGAGCTGCTCAAGTACTTGGCGCAGCACGCCGGCCGGGTGTTCACCCGCGCTCAGCTGCTGCAGGAGGTCTGGGGCTACGACTTCTTCGGCGGCACCCGCACTGTCGACGTGCACGTCCGTCGGCTGCGGGCCAAGCTCGGCACCGAATACGAGTCGCTGATCGGCACGGTGCGCAACGTCGGATACAAGGCGGTGCGCCCCGCCCGGGGCCGGCCGGCGGCCGATGAAGAGCTCGACGACGACAGCGAGGCCGAGTTCGCGCCTGCGGCAAACGAACTCCCGCAGTCGGTATCCGACGCTCTTCGCGCAAGCGGCCCGGCACCTGATCCGCTGCGCACTCCGTGACAGACATCGACTGGCGGTCGAGTCTCGCGCCAGGCGACGAACACCAAGTTCGTGAGCTGATCGCTGCGGCCGCCCGCGCCGACGGCGTCGCGCCGGTGGGCGAGCAGGTGGTGCGTGAACTTCCGTTGCAGCGGACCAAGCACCTGGTGGCCGCCGACGGGCAGCGCGTCGTCGGCTACCTCAACCTCGTACCGGAAACCGAGACGGCGCCGCCGATCGCCGAGCTGGTGGTGGCGCCCGATGTCCGGCGTCGTGGCGTCGGTGCGTCGATGGTGCGGGCCGCGATCGACGCGGGCGGCGACGCCACCCGGATCTGGGCGCA
>DASWBF010000236.1:0-2578 GCA_036390735.1 Mycobacterium sp.
GCGTGGTGTTGGGTGGTGTTGTCAGGTGGTGAAGGTGTCCTCGGGAATGTCCAGGAGGGCGAGGAGTTGTTGCTGGAGGTTGGTGAGTTTGGGTGGGAAGGTCTGGACGTGTCGGCCGTCGTGGCGGGCTAGGTGGTGACGTGCGAGCCCGTCGAAGAGTTCGAGCGTGCGGGCGGCGGTTGGCTGGGTGCAGGCGCGCTGTTCGGGGTAGAGCGGCAGGTCGTTGATCTGCTGGCGGCGCATCGCGTTGCGTAGGTCGCGTTCGATCAGGCAGCAGCACAGCAGCGCGACGTACTGGCAGAGGAAGAGCGCTTCGATCCGCTCGGGGTTCTTCATGAGCACGGGGGCGGCGTGCTGGACGGTCTTGAGCTGGTGGTGGCGCTTTTCGAGGTTGGGCTGGTAGCGGTAGGCGATCAGCAGCTCGGCTTCGGTGAGGTGGTGGTCGTTGCTGATCAGCGGGAAGCAGCCGTCGCTGGCGGCGTCGTAGGCGACCGTGGTCGCGTCGATGGCGTGCTGGACGTGCCAGTGGATGCGGGTGATCTTGCGGTAGCGGGTGTTCTTGCCGGGTCGGCCGCGGTTCTCTTGGCGGATGGTCTCCTCGGTCGTCTCGATGACGGCCGTGGTGATCCAGCGCTCAGCGATCGCGCCCGTGAGCGCGGCGGTCGCGGCCTGCTCGACGCTGGCGCGGTCGCGTAGCCGGCTCTTGGGGCCGGCGAGGCGCTCGTTGAGCGCGCCCAGCGCGTCGAGGCCGCGCTCGATGCGCTGCTGGCGAATGTCGGCGTCGATGCGGGTCTTCTGGCTGGAGCGCACCCAGACGATCCGGTGCCCCTCGCTGGAGGGGATCGGCGCTGGCGCGACGTGCCACGTTTCGTCGGGATCGTCGCGGCGCTTGCCCGGCCGTCTGAGCGCCTCGGTCCACTCAAGCGTGCTGGTGTGCGCCCAGTCGCGCAGGAAGCCGTCCTCGCGGCGGCTGCGGGGCAGCACGGTCACGAACCGTCCGCCGCGCTTGTCGATGTGCGTCATCTGCTCGCGCGTGCACAGCTTGCAGTCGGCGACGTAGAGGAAGTCGGCGCGCCCGACAATCGCCCGCAGCTCGTCCCAGGTGGCGATGTGCGTGGTGTCGTCATTGGTGTTGCCGTCGGTCAGGCGGTGCGCGACTGGGACCGACCCGTCGGCTGAGACGGTCAGGATCCACAGCAGCTGCTTGAGATCGGGACGGTGGTCCTTGTTGTGACCACGCGCCGCGGCCGCCGTCGGCTTGCCGGCGCGCTGATGACCGTCGGCGGCGCGGTAGGCGCCGGTCAACGTGATCGACGTCGAGTCGTTGTGCAGTTGCGAGCAGTCGACGTTGAACTCGGCGATCACGCCGAGCGTCAGCTGCGTGAGCAGCGACGCGCGGTCGGCGTCAAACAGTCGGTCCAGCGCGCGGCCGACGCGGTCGTCGTTGAGCAACTGCACCTCGTCCGGCGTCATGCCCAACAGCGGCGGGTCCAGCGGGGCCGCCCACTCCCCGAGCGCGTACACCGGCTCGCGCGACACGCACAGATTGCGCACCAGCAGGCCGATCGCCTTGGCCGGCGCGAGCGCGACGCGGGCGTCGCGGGCCGGCATGAAGCGATCCAGCAACGCGTCGACGCGCATCCGCGCGAGGAAGCGATCGACGATCGGCAGCGCGCCCAGCGTCTGGCTGGACAGCGCGAACGGCTTCTCGGTCACCGGCGCCTCCTGTGTCGTTCCATCCATCTCCTACTGTAGCTTGATAGTAGGATCGGACGGAACGACCGAGATGCCCTCCCAGCCCGCATACCACGACCACCAACAGCGCGATCTAATCGACCAGATCGCCGCGCTCGGACCGTGCCTGCCCGGCAGCATCACCACCCGCCAGATGCGCTGCGGCCGCGCTCGCTGCGCCTGCAAGGCCGACCCGCCCAAGCTCCACGGGCCCTACACCTACTGGACCCGCAAAGAACAGGGCCGCACGATCGCGCGCCTGCTCAACACCGAGCAGATCGAGCGCTACCAGCCCCAGATCGACAACGCACGCCGCCTACGTCAGCTCGTCACCACCCTCGAAACACTCGCGGTCACCACGGCCGAGAACGCCGAACAGTGGGGGCGCAAATAGCGCTCAAGAAGTGCGGAACGTCAGATACACGGCATCCGTCCGAGGATTTCGAAGCCGTCGGCCAGTACATTGGCGCCCAAGTCGCCGCCGTCGTGTCGGCCCTCGGGACCTCAGACGACCCGGTGGGCTACGGCCAATCTGTGGCTCGAAGGCTGTTCCCCGACCTCCTGCCATACGTACTCGGAACGCCGGCGTCCTACGGCTTCGCCGCCTTCAACGGCCGGACGCTGGCCGACAACGCCCCCGAAGCGATGCTGTCGCTCGTCCTGGGCACGGCCGTGCCGTCGGGGCTGAAGCCGGCTGTAGCTGAGCAACTGCGGGACGCCTCCTTCCCGTACGTCGTTCCGGTCCACCGGCTTGTCGGCGCTCGCGATTGGTAGGCATCCGCAATCACTGGGGCGCGGCACACGGAAGGCAAATCCCCGCCGCGCCCCGCGGCCGCCATTTCTC
>DASWBF010000237.1:0-2533 GCA_036390735.1 Mycobacterium sp.
TCATCGATGTCGCCGACATCGACGCGCTGGCCGACGCCTATTCGGCCGGCGGAGCCGACGTCACCTACCACCGGGACGCGTTCTGCGAGCATCTGCTGCTGCACCCGCTGTCCGCCCCGATGACGCTGCGGTGGCTGTCGGACCGGTTCGCCGGCCGACCCCTGACCGATCACCTGATCAGAACGAAGTGGCCGACCATGTTCAACCCGGCAACCTACCTGGGCATCGCCCGGCTGGCCGTGTTCGCGGCGGAGGTCCTCACCGGCAGGACGGTCCGCCGCCGTAAGTTGACGGTGCCCTGAGAAGTCAGCGACGGGTCGGCGACGCACGACGTGAAGCAGCGGCGTCGTATGACGTCAAGCAGCAACGGTCGGTTGGGACGGGCAAGCAACAACGGGTCGGCGGACGTAGGGTCGGCGCATGTCCGAGCAGAGGCGCGACGTCGGGGCCGTGCAGGGGACCGTGCGGGGAACCGTGGAGACGTCTGCGGGCGACGCCCGCGAGGCGATCGCGGCGCTGCGGGAGCACGAGGCCTGGGCGATCATCCGGCGCTCGACCCGGGCGGGCGACCGCGACACCGTCGGCCTCGTCGGCGGTCGGCGCCAGGTGGTCGAGTCCGTACTCGACGTGCCGCTCGAGGACGGGCCTCCGAACGCCGGTCATGTCGCCGACCGGCTGCTGGCGATCCCGTTCCGCCAGGTCGCCGAGCGCGGCTTCGAGGCCCACGACGACGGCACGCCGCTGGTCGTGGTCGACGTCGAGTCCGAGCGCGAGTTCACCGTCGCGGCCGTGGTGGCGGCCATCGCCGACACCGGTGTCGCGTTGGCCGACCGGGGCGGCTTCGAGACCGGCGACGACGAGTACGCCAAGCTCGTCGAGGCGGTCATCACCGACGAGATCGGCCAGGGTGAGGGCGCCAACCTGGTCATCGGCCGGCACTACCGCGCCACCGTCGCCGACTGGGGTCCCGACAACGCCCTCACGGTCTTCCGCCGGCTGCTGCAGCGCGAGCGCGGCGCCTACTGGACCTTCCTGTTCTTCACCGGCGACCGCTACCTCATCGGCGCCAGTCCCGAGCGGCACGTCACCGTGCACGGCGGCGACGTGCGGATGAACCCGATCAGCGGCACCTTCCGCATCCCCGCCGTCGACGGCGACGGCGCGGGTGACCTGAAGAGCCAGCTGCTGGACTTCCTGGCCGACGAGAAGGAGATCTACGAGCTGTTCATGGTCGTCGACGAGTGCGCCCTGTGCACCGAGGGCGGCCAGGTGCTCGGGCCGTTCCTCAAGCCGATGAGCCGCCTGGTGCACACCGAGTATCTGCTCGCCGGACGCACCACCCGCGACCCGCGCGATGTCCTGCGCGACACCATGTACGCCGCCACGGTCACCGGCTCGCCGGTCCAGAACGCCTGCCGGCTGATCAAGCGCTACGAGTCCCGTGGTCGCGGCTACTACGGCGCCGCCCTGGCCGTGCTCGGCCGCGACGCCTCCGGCGGGCCGGTCGTCGACAGCCCGATCGTTATCCGCACCGCCGACGTCGACCTCGACGGCCACCTGACCGTCACGGCCGGGGCCACCCTGGTGCGCGACTCCGACGCGGCCGACGAGGTGGCCGAGACCCACGCCAAGGCCGGCGGCATCCTCAGCGCCTTCGGCCTGGTGCCGCCCGCACCCGTCCCCAGCGTCAACGTCGCCGAGCTCGTCAACGACGAGGACGTGCTACTGGTTCTCAACGCCCGCAACCGCCGGTTGTCGACGTTCTGGCTCACCGACCAGGCCGGCACGCCGCCCGACCCGCAGCTGCGCGGCAAGCACGTCGTGGTGTTCGACGGCGAGGACGACTTCGTCAACATGCTGCGCCACGTTTTGGGCGTACTGGGCCTGACCAGCAGCGTCATCCGTCACGACGGCATCGTCAACTTAACTGGGGCCCAGCCGAATCGCGGCGTGAGGATCGGGTGAGGGGGATCCGGAGTCGCACCGTTCAGGCTGCGGCGGACAGACCGGTGATCTCGTTCCATACAGCGAATCGGTCGGTCATCTCGCGTCGCCATTCGGATGCAGTGAGCATGTGTCGCCGCAGCCGGAAGTGCGGTGTGATGCCGCTGAACGCCGAGAGGAACCGCTGCGCCTGCCGGGGCGAAGCGAACCGTTTCATCGCCCGCTCGCGTTGTCGCGTGGGCTGATGGGAGTTCTCGGCGCGAATGAGTTCAGATAGCGGGACCGGCGATGCTCGGCCGAGGACAGCAGTTCGCGGTGCGCGACCTGGTAGCTGCCCAGCTTGTCGGTGACCAGCACGCGCGGCACATACTGCAGTCCCTTGAGGAGCCGCCGGAAGAACTTTTTGGCGGCCGCAGCGTTTCGGCGGGACTGGACCAGCACGTCGAGGACGTTGCCGTCTTGGTCGACGGCGCGCCAGAGGTAGTGGTGCTTTCCGTTGATCCGGATGAACACCTCGTCCAGATGCCACTTGTCACCCGGTCGGGGCCGCCGCCGGCGTAGCTGGTTGGCGTAGCCCTGGCCGAACTTG
>DASWBF010000238.1:0-6167 GCA_036390735.1 Mycobacterium sp.
ACCGGACGTGGTTGCCGAAGCTGCCCGCGCTGTGGTGGTTCTTGCCGTGGATGTCGCACGCGATCGCGCCGCCCACGGTGACCTGACGGGTGCCCGGCAGCACCGGCACCCACAGCCCGAACGGCAGTGCGGCGCGCATCAGCTGGTCCAGGTTCACGCCGGCATCCACATCAACGAGGCCGTCGTCCGAATTGATCGAGTGAATCCGGTTCAGCGGCGTCATGTCGATCACCAGGCCGCCGCCGTTCTGCGCGTTGTCGCCATACGACCGGCCCAGCCCGCGGGCGATCACCCCGCGGGTTCCGGCCTTCGCGACCGCCTTCGCGATCTCCTCGGGGTCGGGGCTGCACAGCACCTGCGCGACGGTGGGTGCGGTGCGGCCCCACCCCGTCAGCCGCTTCGTGGTCAACATCGCCGGTCAGCCTACCTCCGCACACAAGCGTCAGACCGGCGGAATTCCGCGCGGGGCTGTTCCCGGACCTGCGGTAGCGTTTCCGGCATGGAGGAGTCGCCGGTTTGCTGCTGAGCGACGCCGACTTGGACGTGATCGCTGGGCTACCCGGCTGGAACTCCCCTGCGGCCGACGCCGCCCGCGGCAAGATCCACTCGACCACCGCCAAGGTTCTCGACGATGCCGCGGTGATCGGTGCGGTGCAGCAGCTGGCCCAGGAGACAGCCGCCGCCGTGGCGAAGCTGCAATCCGAGTTGGCGGACATACGCACCCAGCAAGCTCGAGCACGGCGACATCACCGCACGGGGCGCGACGGATGTGGCCGCCGCCGAGCGTGCAAAACGAAGCCGAGAACCAGCTCTTATTGGCGGGTCGCCACGACGAGACCGTGGCGACGATTGCCTGGCTCGGCTACGACCCGCCGGGCCGTCGCCGACGAAATGTCGGGGCACACCTCTGCGTGGCAGGCCGCGGGCAGAGCCGGCTTTGCGAATTTCATTCGGCATCCTCGAGGGGCAGGCCGACCGGCTCCGCGCTGATCTCGAGGACCTCGCCGACAAGCTGCGGGCCGCCGCCGACGCCTACGAGAACCAAGAGCTGGAGTCGAGCGCCGCTTTGGACATCGTGTCCACGCTCTAGCGCAGCCGGAAGATCACCGCGCGCTGCACGACGAAGTTGATCACCGTCGCGGTGCCCTGCGCGATCACGAACGCGACCGGCACCCGCCACGGTTGGTCCTCGAATTGCATGTAGAAGACGTAGTTGATGCCCACTTGCACGGCGTAGGTCAGCCCGTAGAGCACGCAGACCGCAACGAACCGCGCCCTGCTGGGCGGCGCCTGGAATGTCCATCGGCGGTTGATCAGGTACGCGGTGGCCGTACCCGCGACGAAGCTCAGCGACTTGGCCACGTTGACGTTCAGCCCAACGGACAGCCCGGCCACATACAGCCCGAAGTCGACGACCGCCGCAAAGCCCCCGGTGATGAGGAAACGCAGAATCTGCGTCTTCAGGGACAGCGTCGGGGGGAGTAACGGCTCGGCCACCCGGGCAGCTTAAAGGGTATCGATGAGCCGCTTGCGCGAAGAGCTATGGCAGGGCTGTGCGAACCTGAACGTCGATGCACACGTCCACTGCGATCGCGCTGACCTTGTTGGTGCTGGCGTACGCGGTGGTCTCCGGCCTGGTGCGGCGGTGGTACGTGGCGCCCGCGTTGATCTTCGTCGTCTTCGGCGTGGCGCTGGGCCCGTCGGCGCTCGGTGTGATCGACGTGCAGAACGCCGACGCCCAAAGCTTCACGATCCTGGCGCAGCTCGCGCTGACCGTCATCCTGTTCAACCAGGCATCGCGGCTCAACCTGCGCACCGAGCTGCGGCGTGGCCACCTGACCGTGCGGTTGCTGGCGATCGGGATGCCGGTGACGGTCGTGCTCGGTGCGCTCACCGCGGCGGTCCTGCTGCCGGTGTTGCCGGTGTCGGAGGCGGTGTGCCTGGCGGTGATCGTCGCGCCGACGGAGGCCGCACTGATCGAAGCGGTGCTCGAGGACCGTCGCGTGCCCGAACAGGTCCGCCACGCGCTGTCGGCGGAGAGCGGCTTCTACGACGGCTTCGCGCTCGCGGCGCTGCTCGCCGCGCTTGCCGTCGCATCCGAACAGAAGGATCCCGAGCTGGCTCACTGGGTCTGGTTCGGGGTCCGCACCGAACTCCTTTCGGTCGCTGTCGGCATCGCGATCGGGTCGATCGGAACAGCGGTCATCGTCCGCTCCCGCGCACGCGGCTGGATGAGCCCGACTTGGGCGCAGCTGGCGACGCTGGCACTGGCGCTGCTCTCGTTCGCGACGGGAGAACGGCTGCACGCCAGCGGCTTCGTCGCGGCATTCGCAGCGGGGCTGGCGTTCGCGCAGGTCTTGAGCATGTCGGCTGAAACGGTGGAGTCAACCCGGGTGTCCGACGCCGTCGGCGAGCTGCTCGAACTGCTGGTGTTCGCGATGTTCGGGGCCTTCGCCGTGATCTCGGCATGGCGCGACGTCGGCTGGCGGGTGGTGGTGTTCGCAGTCGTCGCCGTGTTCGCGGTCCGCGTCGTCGCGGTGCTGCTGGCGATGATCCGGTCCAGCGTGCCGCTGATGAACACGCTGTTCATGGGCTGGTTCGGCCCGCGCGGCATCGGGACGCTGGTGCTGGGCCTGCTGGTCGTCGACAGGGACCACATCCAACAAGGCAACGTGATAGCGCAGGCCGTCGTCGTCACGGTGACACTGAGCCTGGTCCTGCACAGCATCAGCGCGCCGCTGGCCATTCGGATGGCCGCCAAGTCCGCCGAGCCGGTTTAGGTTTAGGACATCGGCAGCCGCGTTACGCTTCCATCGTGAGAAAGTTTGCTCGTCGTGTGTTGGTCGGCGCTACCGCGGCGTTCGCGTCGACCGCCTTCGTGACAATCGTGACACCGGCCGTGAGTTTCGCGGACTGTGACAACACCCAGTGGTGGGATCCCGTCGCCAGCGTGTGCCGGCCGCTGGTCGTCGCGCCTCTGGACTGTGAGAACGGCTCCTGGTGGGACCCGGTCGGTAACGTGTGCCGGCCATTGGTCACGCAGCCTCTGGGTTGCGACTTCGGTTCGTATTGGGACCCGGTGGCCAACGTCTGTCGGACGGTTTTCGTCCTGCCGCCGGAATAGGACGGTCCCGGGCTCAGTGGCGACGGGGTCGTATCGTGCAGTTGTGCACGCAGGCGACATCGTCGAAGACTTCTCCGTGGTGACCATGGACTCGCCCGCTTTGGACGCCGCCCGGATGCTCGCCGAGCATCTGTTGCCTGGCGTCGTCGTGACCGACGCCGAAGGCCGTCCATACGCGGTGCTGCCGGCCTCGCAAGTCGTGCGATTCATCGTGCCGGGCTACGTGCAGGACGATCCGTCGCTGGCCGGGGTGCTCAACGAGTCGATGGCCGACAAGTGCGCAGAACGGCTGGGCGGCAAGAAGGTACGCGACGTGCTACCCGAACACCTGCTCGACGTTCCGTCCGTCGATGCGGGCGACACGATCATCGAAGTCGCCGCGATCATGGCGCGGCACCGAAGCCCATTGCTCGCCGTGATGAACCGCGGCGAACTGCGCGGTGTGATCACCGCATCGCGTCTGCTGGCTGCCGCACTCGGTCGGTAGCTTCGCGCAATTGATAGGTTTGTCCTCGGTGTGCCGGGAAGCCTGGTCGGCGTCAGTTTCGAAAAAGACTTAGCCCTACGGCCAGGAGTAGCCCGATGACCGTCGTCGCGATCACCGTGTTCGTGGTCGCCTACGCGTTCATCGCCAGCGATCGTGTCAACAAGACGTTGGTCGCGTTGTCCGGCGCGGCGGTCGTCACCGCACTCGGTGTCGTGGAATCCGACGACGTGTTCTTCTCCCGCGAGACCGGGATCGACTGGGACGTCATCTTTCTGCTGCTGGGCATGATGGTGATCGTCTCGGTGCTGCGGCAGACCGGCGTCTTCGAGTACATCGCGATCTGGGCAGCCAAGCGCGCCAAGGGATCTCCGCTGCGAATCATGATCCTGATGGTGTTGGTGACGGCGTTTGCGTCGGCGTTGTTGGACAACGTCACCACCGTGTTGCTCGTCGCGCCGGTGACATTGCTGGTGTGCGATCGACTCAACATCCGCGCGGCACCGTTTCTGATGGCCGAGGTGTTCGCGTCCAACATCGGCGGCGCGTCGACACTGGTCGGTGACCCTCCGAACATCATCATCGCAAGCCGAGCGGGATTGTCGTTCAACGACTTTCTCATCCACATGACACCGATCGTGGTGGTCGTGATGGCGGTGTTCGTGGCGATGCTGCCGCGGCTGTTCCGCGGTTCGTTCGACGTCGACCCGGATCGCGTGGCCGACGTGATGTCACTCGAAGAGCGCGAAGCGATCCGCGATCCCGCACTGCTGATCAAGTGCGCCGTGGTGCTGGTCGCGGTGTTCGCAGCGTTTATCGCTCACTCGGCGTTGCACATCGCGCCGTCCATCGTCGCACTGCTCGGCGCCGGCGTGCTCGTGTTGATCAGCCGGACGGAGAAGTCCGTCTACCTGTCCGGCGTCGAATGGGAAACGCTGCTGTTCTTCGCGGGCCTGTTCATCATGGTGGGCGCGCTGGTGAAGACCGGGGTCATCGATCAGCTCGCGCGACTGGCGACGGACGCCACCGGCGGCAACGCGTTGCTCACGGTGATGCTGATCCTCGGTGTTTCGGCGCCGGTGTCCGGCGTCATCGACAACATCCCCTACGTCGCGACGATGACGCCGATCGTCGCCGAGCTGGCCACGTCCATGCACGGCGAGGTGCATCAGAACGCGCTGTGGTGGGCGCTGGCCCTGGGCGCGGACTTCGGCGGCAACCTGACCGTGGTCGGCGCCAGTGCGAACGTCGTGATGCTGGGCATCGCCCGCCGGTCCGACAGCCCAATCTCCTTCTGGGAGTTCACCCGCAAGGGTGTGGTTGTCACGGTGATGTCTATTTCGCTTGCGGCACTGTACCTTTGGCTGCGCTACTTCGTCCTCAACTAGCTCCGCGAAATAGCATTCCGGGCTGTGATCAGCCGGGAATCACGACCCTGTGTTCTGTCTCGCGACGCTGTGAAGATCCCGGGAACTACACCCAGTACGGCACCCGGCTGCGGTACTGCCGCATCGCCAGCACCGCCAGCACCCACCCGATCGCGGTCAGCGCCAGCACCACGATCCAGTGCCGCGCATGCTGGTCCGCGCCGAGCAACGGTGCCCGCACGATGTCGAGGTAGTGGAACAGCGGGTTCAGTTCCACGATCCAGCGCCACTGCCCCGCGCCCTGCGCCTGCAAGGTCTGGTCGTTCCAGATGATCGGCGTCATGAAGAACAGCAGCTGCACGATGCTGTTCAGCAGCGGACCGATGTCCCGGAACCGGGTGCCGATGATGCCGAAGACCAGTGACGCCCAGATGCAGTTCAGCATGATCAGCAGCAGCGCCGGGATCACCGACAGGTCGGTCCACTTCCACGGTTTCGGGAAGATCATCGCGATGATCACGTAGATCACGATGTTGTGCGCGAACAGGATCGCCTGCCGCCACACCAGGCGGTAGACGTGCACCGACAGCGGGGTCGGCAGCTGCTTGATCAGTCCCTCGTTGGCGACGAACACCTCGGCGCCCTCCAGGATCGACGCGCTGATCAGCGCCCAGATGATCAAGCCCAACGTGACGTAGGGCAGATGCTCGGAGAGCTCGAGGTGGAACAGCTTGGAGTACAGGCCGCCCATCGCGACGGCGGTGGTTCCGGTGGCGATCGTGATCCAGATCGGCCCGAGCACCGAGCGTCGGTAGCGCTGCTTGATGTCCTGCCAGCCCAGGTGGAGCCACAGCTGGCGACGTTTCAGCCCGTCTGACAGATCCTGGAAGGCCCGGTGGAACGTCTTGGAGTCCACGGCATCCTCGGTGATAGTCGTCACGCGCCCTCCTCTGGACGTCCGAATTTCTCCGCCCGCCCGAGCCGCCGCAGACGAATCCATTCGAGAAGTCCGCCCGGGTCGCGGCGCGACACCAGGAAGAACCAGCCGAACCGCAGCCACTCCTGCGGCAGCAGCCGGCGCAGCCCCCGCTGCGACAGCACGTATCCGCGGTTGCGGTACGTGAAGAACCGCTTGTTCGGATCGTCGGGATACTGCGTGTGCATGCGACCGCCGAGGATCGGCTTGAACTCG
>DASWBF010000239.1:0-17989 GCA_036390735.1 Mycobacterium sp.
CGATGACGACGAGTTCAGGTGGTGCGCCGGTCGTCACACCGGAGCCGCCGACGAATTCCGGGCCTCCGTCGATTACCGACAACGGCCCTGGCCCGATCAGGACGATGCTCAACGACGCGTTCAGCATGGTTCCCGGCAAGCCGCAGACGGCCAGCGGGAGCAACTCTTCCGCGACGTCGCCCAAGCAGCCGAAGGCGTGGAAGCCGGGGGATGTGCTGCGGCGCGTCACCGCGCCCCTCCGGGAGGCGATTGACGGGCTGACCAAGCCGCGAACCACGACGCCCCCCGGCGGCGACGTGCAGGGTCCCCCGCCGTCCGACAACGGGGAGGGGCAGGCCGCGGCTTAGGCTGCGGCGCCTGGCTTCAGGTACGTCACCAGGCTGACGTCGATGCTCTCGTCGATGAAGTAGTACTGGGCACCCTTGAGGTACTTCATGTATCGGTGGTAGTTCTCTTCATCGGTCGCCGCGACCGCTGCGTCCTTGTTGCGCTCCAGCGCGTCGGCCCACAGCCCGAGCGTCTTGATGTAGTGCGTCCGCAGCGACTGGGGCTCCGGCACCACGAACCCGGCTTTCTCGCCGTGCTCCACCATCATCTTCGTAGTCGGCAACCGGCCGCCGGGGAAGATCTCGGTGATGATGAACTTGACGAACCGGGCCAGCTCGAACGTCAGCTTCTTGCCCTTGTCTGCCAGATCGAACGGGTGGAATCCGACGCTGCTCTGGATTGTCATCCGGCCGTCGTCGGGCAGGATGTCGAAGCAGGTCTTGAAGAAGTCGTCGTACCGCTCGAAGCCGAAGTGCTCGAACGCCTCGATCGACACGATCCGGTCGACCGGCTCGTGGAACTGTTCCCAGCCCTCCAGCCGGACGTCGAATTTGCGGTCGCTGTCTGCCTTGGCGAGCAGCTTGTCGCAGTAGGCCTGCTGGTTCTTCGACAGAGTCAAGCCGATGACGTTGACGTCGTATTTCTCCATCGCCCGCTGCAACGTCAGGCCCCACCCGCAGCCGACCTCCAACAGAGTCATTCCCGGCTTCAGGTCGAGCTTTTCGAGGTTCAGATCTACGTCGGCGATCTGCGCCTCCGACAGCGTGACATCGGGACCGGTGAAATACGCGCAGCTGTACTTGCGCGTCGGGTCCTGGAACACGCCGAAGAAGTCGTCGGACAGGTCGTAGTGGGCCTGGATGTCCTCGAAGTGCGGCTGCATGTCGTCGCCGACTTTCGTAAACCTCTTGTCAGCCATGGTGGTTCTCCTATTTCTCCAGCGTGAACTGGTTGACGTCGATGTTCCCGGCGCGGAAGCCTTTGGCGCAGCCGGTGAGGTAGTGCATGTAGCGGTCGTAGACCTCTTCCGACTGGGTCGCGATCGCCTCGTCGCGACGAGACTCCAGCGTCTCGGCCCACACGTCCAATGTCTTGGCGTAGTGCGGCTGCAGAGACTGAATGCGCGTGACGGTGAAGCCGGCGTCGGTCGCCCGCTCTTGAACCATCTCGATAGTCGGCAACTGCCCGCCCGGGAAGATCTCGGTCATGATGAACTTCACGAAGCGGGCCAGTTCGAACGTCAGGGGGACGCCGCGGTCGAGCGCCTGCTTCATGGTCAGCGACGTGATCGTGTGCAGCAGCATCACGCCGTCGTCCGGTAGCACCTCGTGGGCGGTCTTGAAGAAGTCGTCGTAGCGGTCCTGGCCGAAGTGCTCGAACGCGCCGATCGACACGATCCGGTCGACGGGTTCGTCGAACTGCTCCCAACCGTGCAGTAGCACCCGCTTCGAGCGTGGGCTGGGAGAGTTGTCGAACAGCTTCTGTAGGTGCGCCTGCTGGTTCTTCGACAACGTCAGGCCGACCACATTGACGTCGTAGCGCTCGATCGCTCGCAGCATCGTCGCGCCCCAGCCGCAGCCGATATCGAGCAGCGTCATCCCGGGGTCGAGGCGGAGCTTGCCCAGTGACAAGTCGATCTTGGCCATCTGCGCCTCTTCGAGCGACATGTCGTCGCGCTCGAAGAACGCGCAACTGTACGTCTGCGTCGGATCGAGGAACAGGCGGAAGAAGTCGTCGGACAGGTCGTAGTGCGCCTGTACGTCCGCAAAGTGTGGCTTCAGACCAGCCCTACCCGCCGATTTCGTCATGATTGGGTGCCCTTCCGGCTGCAGAGACGCATGTGCAGTGATCCCCAGCACCGCACGCACTCGATCAGCGATGCTAGTCGATGCGGGTCTGCCTTCCGAATTCATCGGGGGCGCGCCGCTGGTCAACGAGCTGCCGCGAACGTCGTCTTCAGCTCGCCGACGATGTCGTCCCACAGCTCCTCGGGCAGCTCGTGGCCCATGCCGTCGTACATCACCAGCCGCGCCCCGGGGATCGCGCGGGCCACCGCCCGGCCGCCGACCGGCCGCATCAGCTTGTCGGCCTTGCCGTGGATCACGACCGTCGGCGCCTCGATCTGGCGGTTGTAGCGCAGCAGGCTGCCGGTGCCCAGGATCGCGCCGAAGTGCCTGGCGAAGCCGGCCGGATAGTACGAGCGGTCATAGCCTTCGATCGCCTCGGCGCGGATCGCGTCATCGCTGCGCGGGTAGCCGGGGCTGCCGATGATCTTGTTGGCCCTGATCGCGTTCTCGACGATCGCCTCGCGGGAGGAATCCTTCGGCTTCTGCAGGATGGCCATCAGGTGCTTCGGCCCGGGCGGCGGCAGCAGCGGCTGGTTGTTGCTGGAGAAGATGACGGCCAGCGTGTCAGTGCGGGGTTTGTGCCGCGCGGCGAAGATCTGCGCGATCATCCCGCCCATCGACGCGCCGACCACGTGGGCTTTGTCGACGTCGAGGTGGTTCAGCAGCGCGGCGGCGTCGTCGGCCATGTGCTCGAGGGTGTAGACGGACGGGTTGCGCGCACCGAAGAAGTGCCGCACCATCTTGGGCGGCAACGACCCGGGGTGACGGTGGCCCTGCAGCTTGGTGGACAGTCCGACGTCGCGGTTGTCGTAGCGGATCACCCGCAGGCCCTGGTCGACGAGCCTCTCGCAGAATCCCGTGCGCCACAGGACAAGTTGCGCACCCAGGCCCATGATCAGCAGCACGGCCGGGTGGTTCGGGTCGCCCATGTCCTCGTAGTGGATGTCGATATCGCCGGAGGGGGCGGTGCCGGTCCTCAGGTCCACTACGCGTCGACCTCGTCTGTTTCATGCTCTTCGCGCGAGCGCTCATCGACGTGCTCGCGGCTGACCTCGACCATGAAGTTCGCGAAGTAGCCGGTGAGCTCGGGGTCCGACATCATCTGCCACTTCGGCGCCAGCAGCTTCATGTAGCGCTCGACGTAGAGGAACTGCTTGCCGATCAGCACCAGCTCGCGCGGCAGCTTCACGTCGTAGGCGTCGGCCAGCGTCGAGAGCTGCTTGCCGATCTCGGCGTAGCTCATGTCGCCGAGCGACTTCACGGTCAGCGGCTGCGCGAACTTCTCTAAGTCCTTGGCGGCTTGCGCCTCGGGTTTGACGGTGCCGACCGCGCCCATCAACACGACGATCTTGCCGGCCGCGGCGTGGTCCTTTTTGACCAGCAGCGCGTACACCAGTTCTCGCAGCAGCCAGCGTGTGCGCGGGTCGATGCGGCCCATGATCCCGAAGTCGAAGAACACGATCTTTCCGTCGGGGTCGACGTAGAGGTTGCCGGCGTGCAGGTCGCCGTGGAACAGCCCGTGTCGCAGGCCGCCCTCGAACACGCTGAACAGCAGCGCCTTGACGAGGTCGGTGCCGTCGAATCCGGCCTTGCGGATTGCGGCCGCGTCGTCGATGCGGATGCCGTGCACGTGCTCCATCGTCAGCACGCGAGCGCTGGTGTGGTCCCAGTACACCTGCGGCACGCGGATGTTCTTGCCCAGCGGCGACGCGTGCATGTGCGCGACCCAGGCGTCCATCGACTGGGCCTCGAGACGGAAGTCGAGTTCCTCCGCGAGATTGTCGGCGAAGTCGGCGACGACGTCCTGTGCCGAGAGTCGGCGTCCCAGCTTGGCCAGCTCTACTATTTGCGCGCCGCGCTTGAGGATTTGCAGATCGGCGGCGACGCGGCGGCGGATACCGGGGCGCTGGATCTTGACGACGACCTCCTCGCCGGTGTGCAGCGTGGCGTAGTGCACCTGCGCGATCGACGCGGATGCGAACGGTTGGTCGTCCCACTTGGCGAACAGCTCTGCGGGGTCCTTGCCGAGCTCCTCGACGAACAGCTTGTGCACTTCGTCGGGATCGGCCGGCGGCACGGCGTCGAGAAGGCTGCGGAACTCGCGGCTGAGCGGTTCACCGAACGCGCCCGGGCTGGACGCGATGATCTGTCCGAATTTCACGTAGGTCGGCCCGAGGTCGGCGAAGACGTGCGGAACCTCGGTGACGAGTTTCTGTTGCCAGCGCCCTTTGTTGAAAAGGTTGCCGGCGACCCGGCCGGCGGCTCTGGTTACGTGCCAGCCGGTCGCACCGATACGCGCGGCCTCTGTGAAAAGCGGCACACTGTCGAGCTTGGCAACCTCGCGATGCTTGGTAGAGCTCATAGAGGCAGTGTGCCAAACCTTCTTAGTGTTCTCATAATCTGCGGGTTCACCGCTCACCCGGTCCATCATGCGCCCGTCTGGGTGCGGACGGCGGAATTGTCGCTGCAAGGCGGGCACTTCGAGTACCGCCCTCCTCCGGGGTGACAGGTGTGGCTGAAGTGACAATCGTTACCACACGAGCCTCAGGTGTCACAGTTTCCCCTTCGAGGACGGGATACGTTCGTGCCCGACTCTGAGCGACAATTCGGGCGACTAGCCGGCGGGCCTCCACGGCTTGAGCCAGTCGGTCTCCGGCCAGCCTTCAAGCCCGGCCACCAACTCGTACATCGTCGCGCCGTCGATCGATTCGCGGATGACGTCGGCCTGACCTGAGTGTCGGGCGAGCTCGTTGATCAGGTGGTGGATCACCCAGCGCACGGACCACGCCTTCAGATCCTTCGGGAACCACGGCGCGTCAGTCGGCACCGGAACCGGTGCGTCGAGGTCGGCGGCGTCGATCAGCCGCAGCGTCTCGGCGTTCTGCGCGGCGAACGCGTCCAGTATCTGCTCGAGCGTCTGGTCGTCGCGCATCACGAACTCGTCCTGAAAAGCTGCCGCGCGTTCTTCGAATGGCCGGGAGTCGGGTGCCGGCGCATCAGGTGCCGCCGCGACCCGCTGCATCCACGTCTGCTGGACGCCGGTCGCGTGTTTGATCACACCGCCGATCGACATCGCGCTGGCCGACGGCGTCGCGCGCGCCTGTTCGTCGGTCAAGCCGTAGGCGATGGCGAAGTAGGCGTCCTGGTGGTAGGCGACGAATTCACGCAGCGCGCCACGTTCGTCGGCGACGGGCGAGGCAAGTGCAGACATGTGCCTTCTCCTTACTGCGAGTGGACGTAAAAATCACGGATACAAGCGATTTCGGCGCCGTGGTGGATCACTTCGCGGTTGATGTGCAGGACGAGTGTGGACATCGGGTACTCGGCGTAAGGTCCCTCGGCAGGCCCGCGCGGGTTGGCCAGCGCAGCCGCATCGAGCCGGTCCCCCAGTTGCGTCGTCAAGTCCATGACTTCAGACTGCCTGCGCCGCGCGGCCGTCACCACCGCCGGCAAGGGACAGTTCCGCCGCCACGCCGAAGTGATCGCTCGGCCATCCGCCCCCACGCGGCTCGTTGCAGACCACGTGGGCGGTCAGCACTCGGCCTGCCCCGTCTTCGGCGTGAACCCCGACGAAGATGTAGTCGATCCGTTGATCGGGCACCTGCTCCGCGGCGGCGAACGGGTTTGCGTTGCTCCACGTGTAGCCCGGTTGACCCGGGTTGGCGACTTCGAAAGCGTCGAAAAGATGGAAGCTTCTTTGGTCGAGGGCGTGCAGCCCCTTGATGAACCGCACTTCGGTGGATTCGGGTCTGGCGTTGAAGTCGCCACAGACAATCGGAGGAAAGTCGTAGGAGTGTGCGCCGACGACGTCGGCGACGTCGCGGACCTGCTGTTCGCGTACCCATCCCTCGTCGAAGCGCCACGACAGGTGCGTCGATGAGAACGACACGCGACGCCCGCACGCGTCGGCCTCGACGGTTATCACCGCGCGCGGCTCGTTGCCCGTCGACGCGTCCGTGAGTCGGTGACGCAGAGATCCGTGCACCGGCAGCCGGCTGAGCACCGCGTTCCCGAATTCGCCGTCGTCTCTGGTGCGCGCTGCACCGAAGGCCGCAGTCATCTCCGTGCGCTCGGCGATCCACGACGCCTGGCACAGTCTGCTGGTTCGGACCACTTCCTGCAGGGCCAACAGGTCGGGTTGGATTTCATTGATCCAATCGACGACCGCCAATCGCCGGTCTTCCCACTTGTTGCTGCCCCACAGATTCAACGTCATCACGGCGAGTGTGGATTTCTGGCTTCCTTGCACAGTCACCACGGGATGTTCGCACGAACGCGCACGTAAAGTGTCTGGCGTGCACGTCATCTCCGCGGAATCGACGGAGCTGTTCGCGGGACCGCCTGATGCGCCGCTGCAACTGGTGCGGGTGACGTTCCGCGGGCGCAGGGAGCCGGTCCGCGTGGACGGCGACCGCATCACGACCGCGGGTGAGCCGCGGTATTCGCAGGGCGTTGCCGAAGTGCCCGTCGAGGTCGTCGACCCCGTGCCGGGCGAACAGCGCGACGCGCGGGTGGTCGTCGGCGGGACGACGACGCCGTTCTCGTTCGCCGTGGCTGAGCCGGGCTGGACGATGTTCATGATCAGCCACTTCCACTACGACCCGGTGTGGTGGAACACCCAGGGCGCCTACACCAGCGTCTGGACCGCCGACCCGCCAGACCGCCAGATGCACGGGTTCGGCCTCGTGCGCGCGCATTTGGAGATGGCCCGCCGTGAGCCGGAGTACAAGTTCGTGCTGGCCGAGGTCGACTACCTCAAGCCATACTGGGACACCTATCCGGAAGACCGCGCCGACCTCCGCCGCATGATCGCCGACGGCCGCGTCGAAATCATGGGCGGCGCCTACAACGAGCCGAACACCAACCTCACCAGCGCCGAGACGACAATCCGAAACTTCGTGCACGGCATGGGATTTCAGCGCGACGTGCTTGGGGCTGATCCTGCGACGGCATGGCAACTGGACGTATTCGGCCACGACCCGCAGTTCCCCGGCATCGCGGCCGACGCCGGCCTGACGTCCAGTTCGTGGGCCCGCGGCCCGCACCACCAATGGGGGCCGATCTCCAGCGCCGGTGATCCGCGCCGCATGCAGTTCTCCAGCGAGTTCGAGTGGATCGCGCCGTCGGGGCGGGGCCTGCTCACCCACTACATGCCTGCGCACTACGGGGCGGGGTGGTCTCTGGATTCCGCGCCGACCCTCGCCGAGGCCGAGGCCGCCGCGTTCCAGCTGTTCGCGACGCTGAAAACCGTTGCGCTGACGCGAAATGTGCTGCTGCCGGTGGGGACGGATTACACGCCGCCGAACAAGTGGGTGACCGACATCCACCGCGACTGGAACGCCCGCTACACCTGGCCGAAGTTCATCTGCGCGCTGCCGCGCGAGTTCTTCACCGCGGTGCGAGCGGAACTTTCCGCGCGGGGAGCGCAGCCCTCCCCGCAAACCCGCGACATGAACCCGATCTACACCGGCAAGGACGTGTCGTACATCGACACCAAACAGGCCAACCGGGCGGCGGAGAACGCCGTACTGGACGCCGAGCGGTTCGCGGTGTTCGCCAGCCTGCTCGGCGGTGCGACGTACCCGCACGCCGCGCTGGCGAAGGCGTGGGTGGAACTGGCGTACGGCGCCCATCACGACGGCATCACCGGGTCGGAGTCAGACCAGGTGTACCTCGACCTGCTGACGGGCTGGCGCGACGCGTGGGAGCTCGGCGTCACCGCGCGCGACAACGCGCTGGCGCTGTTGTCCAGCGTCGTCGGGGGATCGGTGGTGGTATGGAACACATTGGCGCACAACAGAACCGACATCGTCACTGCGCGTCTGCCGGAGCCGGTTGGTCCCGGGGTCCGGGTGTTCGACGTCACCGACGGCGTCGAGGTGCCTGCGTTGGTAGAGCACGACGGGCACTCGATCAGCTGGCTGGCGCGCGACGTGCCGTCAGTGGGTTGGCGGGCGTACCGGCTTCAGGCCTCTCGTGCCGCGATAGGCTGGGAGTTGTTGTCCGGCAACGAGATTGCGAACGAGCACTACCGGCTGACGGTGGATGCGGCGCGCGGCGGCGCGGTGTCCTCGCTCGTCGACCTCAAAAGCGAGCGCCAGCTGATCGCTGACGGCCGGGTGGGCAACGAACTGGCGGTGTATGAGGAATACCCGGCGCACCCGCGCTCCGGCGAAGGCCCGTGGCACTTGGTGCCCAAGGGCCCGGTGATCTCCTCGTCGGCGTTTGAGGCCGAGTCGGTGCGGGCATACCGCGGATCGCTGGGACAGCGGATTGTGGTGCGCGGCCGGGTTGGTGAACTGTTGCGCTACACCCAGACCGTGACACTGTGGGACGGCGTCGCGCGGGTCGACTGCCAGACGACGGTCGACGAGTTCACCGGCGCCGACCGTCTGGTGCGGCTGCGCTGGCCGTGCCCGGTGCCCGGCGCGCTGCCGGTGAGCGAGGTCGGCGACGCGGTGATCGGCCGCGGCTTCGGGCTGATGCACGACCGCGGTTCCGAAGCCGCCGTCGACGCCGCGCAGCATCCCTGGACGCTCGACAACCCGGCGTACGGCTGGTTCGGGTTGTCCTCGGCCGCACGGATTCGGGTCGGTGATCACCTACGGGCGGTGTCGGTGGCCGAGGTCATCACGCCGGGGGAAGCGGGTGCCTCGTCACTGGCGCGCGATCTGATGGTGGCGCTGGCCCGCGCCGGTGTCACGGCCACCTGCAGCAGCGCTGCCAACTCGCGGTACGGCGCGCTTGACGTCGACTCCAATCTGCCGGACACCCGGATCGCGCTCGGCGGCCCTGACGAAAATTCCTTCACTGCGGAGGTTTTGGCCGCTGCCGACCCGGTCTTTACCGACGAGCTCAAGAGGCAGCTGTACGCCGCCGGCGCCGCCCGGGTGTGGGTCGCGGCCACGGCCCCGCTCGCCGACAAGTGGGTGCCGGACGCTGACCTGCGGGGCGCCCGCGCGCTGCCGGTGCTGGTGATCGCGTCAGCACGACTCGGTGAGGCCGTCGCCGCAGTTGTCGACGATCTCACGGATGCCGAGATCGTCGTAACACAAGATGCACCAACAGAATTGGAGTCATTCGAGTCGCGGACGGTCGCACTGCTCAATCGCGGCATGCCCGGCTTCGCGGTCGACTCCGACGGCACGCTACACACCTCGCTGATGCGGTCCTGCACGGGCTGGCCCTCCGGGGTCTGGATCGATCCGCCGCGGCGCACCGCACCCGACGGGTCGAACTTCCAATTGCAGCACTGGACCCACACATTCGACTACGCGTTGGTGTCGGGCGACGGCGATTGGCGGCGCGCCGGTCTGCCCACCCGCAGCGCCGAGTTCTCCCACCCTCTGCGTGCCGTAGTCGGCGGTGGCGAAACGGCCGGTGGCCTACCACATTTCGGTTCGCTGTTCGAGGTCGAACCCGCCGGTGCGGTCCAGCTGGCCGCGTTGAAGGCTGCCGGGAATCCGCTCGCCAGCGCCAGCGGGCAGCACGTCGACCCGTCGGAGGGGGTGGCGGTGCGCCTCGTCGAAACCTCCGGGGCTTCGACGGACGTCGCGATCCGGTCCGGGCTACGCCGGGTCGCGTCGGCTTCGCGCGTCGACCTACTCGAGCAGCCGAGGCTGCAGAGCATGGCGACCGACGGGCTGACGCTGCACGGTTTCGAGATCGCGACCTTCCTCACGCGCCTCAATCAGCCGAAGCTGCTGGACGCCGACCACGTGATGCTGGCTCCGGATGCTGAAGCGGCGCAACCGCTTTACGCGCGATACTGGCTGCACAACCGCGGGCCGGCGCCGTTGGGCGGGCTGCCCGCGGTTGCGCATCTTCACCCGCAGCAATCCCCCGCAAGCGGGAGGGACCCCCACAGCGCCGACCCGAATTCGCAACTGTTGCTTCGACTTACCGCTGCGAGCGACTGCAGCGACGCTGCGTTGCACGGCCGCGTGCGGCTGGTGTGTCCCGACGGCTGGACCGCGAACCCGGCCGATTTGCCGTTCGTGTTGCCGCCCGGCGAGCATCTGGAGACCGACATCGAGCTGGCCGTCCCGGCGAAGACGCCGCCCGGGTTGTACCCGGTGCGCGCCGAGCTCGCCATCACCGGAAGCGACGCGCCCTCCATGCCTGCCGCGTGGCGGCAAGGGGTCGAGGACGTCTGCGTCATGTCCGTCGGCGACACCGCCGACCTCGCCGTGCTGCGCCTGATCCGCGAACCCGAGCCCGTCGACGTCACCTCCGGGGGCTCGGCACGGCTCGCGGTGACGGTCGGCACCGACGCCCGCGCGGATCTGGCCGTCGAGGCGCACCTGATCAGTCCGTGGGGCACGTGGGAGTGGATCGGTCCGGCGGCTGTCGGCGCGACGTTGCCGGCGGGAGGAAGCGTCGAACTCGGCTTCGACGTGTCGCCGCCGGCGTGGGTGGAACCGGGGGAGTGGTGGACCCTTGTCCGGGTCGGGTGCGCGGGTCGCCTCGTGTACTCGCCCGCGGTGAAGGTGACGGTCCGGTGACCGCGACGGCGGCAACGGTCGACGGTGTGCCGATCACCGTGGACGAGGTCGACGCGCGGGAGGCCGCGCTGCGTGCCGGACCGATAGCGGCCACGCTGCCCCGCGCGGGCACCAGCGAGGGCCGTCAACTGCGGCGCTGGCTGACCCAGCTGCTGGCGACCGAACGCGTGGTGACCACCGAGGCGGCAGCCCGCGGATTGACCGCGAGCGTGGCGCCGAGCGAAGACGAGCTGTTGCCGGACATAACGGCCCGCCTCGAGATCGGAAGTATCACCGCGGCCGCTCTGGCCGACCCGCTGGGCCGCGCGTTGTTCGCCGACGTCACGTCTGCGGTCGACGTGACTGGCGACGACGTCGACGGCTACCAAGCCCGCAACCCCGGGCGCTTTCCCGACTCCACCGCAGTCGTCGCGCACCTGCGGGCGGCCGCACGACGCCGCGCCTTCCGGGTGTGGCTTGACGCGCGCCGGGCCGCGCTCGTCGAACTCGCCGCCGGCTACGAACACCCCGGCGACCCGCGACAACCCGACAACACTCACCGGCACTGATGGCATCGCTCACTCTCGCGATCGACATCGGAGGAACAAAAGTCGCTGCGGGACTGGTGAATTCGAGCGGCGGGCTGGTTCGCAAGGCGACATCGCCAACCCCTCACGGCGACGCGGAGGCGGTATGGGCCGCCGCGCGGCAACTCGTCGTCGAGATGACGTCTGGCGACGCCGTTCGCGGGGTGGGCATCTCCTCCGCCGGGCCGGTCGACCTTCCGGCGGGCACGGTCAGCCCGATCAACATCGCCAGTTGGGGCGACTTTCCGATCGTCGAGCGCGTCGCGGCGATGGTGCCGGGTGTGCCGGTGCGCCTCGGTGGCGACGGCCTGTGCATGGCGCTCGGCGAGCACCGGCACGGGGCCGGACGTGGCGCGCAGTTTCTCCTCGGCATGGTGGTGTCGACCGGCGTGGGTGGGGGCCTAGTGCTCGACGGCGCGCCGTATGACGGCGCCACCGGCAACGCCGGGCACGTCGGTCATGTCGTCGTGGACCTCGACGGCGAGCGGTGTACGTGCGGCGGTCGCGGCTGCGTCGAAACCATCGCGGCCGGCCCGCGGATGGCCGCCTGGGCCCGTGCGAATGGGTGGACCGCGGGTCCCGACGCCGACGCGAAGGAGCTCGCCGAGGCGGCCATGTCAGGAAATGCATTGGCGCTCAGTGCCTTTCGCCGGGGTGCCGCTGCTGTCGCGGCGATGATCGCGTCGGTGGCTGCGGTCTGCGACCTGGACCTCATCGTGATCGGCGGTGGGGTGGCGAAGTCGGGTGCGCTGCTGTTCGACCCGGTGCGTGAGGCGCTCGGCACCTACGCCCAACTGGATTTCATCCGCGGCATACGGGTGGTGCCCGCGGAGCTCGGCGGTGACGCCGGGCTGGTCGGCGCGGCCGCGCTCGTCGACGCCTGAGGGATGCCCGCGTTTTGGCTGATCGGACCCGGTTGCGCTAACCTGGGGCGGCTCCACCGAAGACCGTCGGTCACCGGAGAAATCCGGTTGAAGGTCCGGGACATGTCCCGGCGGCCCACGCAGGCGGACGAGGCAAATTTGTGCGCCCCGACCCTCTGCGTCGGGGCGTCTGTCATTTCCGGCCAGTCGACGATCCTCCTGGGGCGCCCGATACCCACCCAAGGAGGCATGAATGGCCAAGGCCGACAAAGCCGCCGCCGTCGCCGACATCGCTGAGCAGTTCAAGGAAGCGACCGCGGCGCTCGTCACCGAGTACCGCGGTCTGACGGTGTCCAACCTCGCCGAGCTGCGCAGGTCGCTCGGCGGCTCCGCCACCTACGCGGTCGCCAAGAACACGCTCGTCAAGCGGGCGGCGTCGGAGGCAGGCATCGACGGCCTCGACGACCTGTTCGCCGGCCCGACCGCGATCGCGTTCGTCACCGGCGAGCCCGTCGATGCCGCGAAGGCGCTGAAGAAGTTCGCCAAGGATCACAAGGCGCTGGTGATCAAGGGCGGCTACATGGATGGCCACCCGCTGACCGTCTCGGAGGTCGAGCGCATCGCCGACCTCGAGTCGCGCGAGGTGCTGCTCGCCAAGCTCGCAGGCGCGATGAAGGGCAACTTGACCAAGGCCGCCGGCCTGTTCAACGCCCCGGCATCACAGGTGGCACGGCTTCTCGCCGCGCTGCAGCAACAAAAAGAAAGCCAACCGGCTACCGCCGAATAACCCCACATCCAGAAAGGACCCACACCCATGGCCAAAATGTCCACTGACGAGCTGCTCGACGCGTTCAAGGAGATGACGCTGCTGGAGCTCTCCGACTTCGTCAAGGCGTTCGAGGAGACCTTCGAGGTCACCGCTGCGGCACCCGTTGCCGTCGCCGCCGCTCCTGGCGCTGCCGCGGGCGCGCCCGCCGAGGCTGCCGAGGAGCAGAGCGAGTTCGACGTGATCCTCGAGTCGGCCGGCGACAGGAAGATCGGCGTCATCAAGGTCGTCCGCGAGATCGTCTCGGGCCTGGGCCTCAAGGAGGCCAAGGACCTCGTCGACAGCGCCCCGAAGCCGCTCCTGGAGAAGGTCGCCAAGGACGCCGCCGAAGACGCCAAGGGCAAGCTCGAGGCCGCCGGCGCCACGGTCAGCGTCAAGTAGTTCATCGGTCAGGGGCCGCCCCAGTGATGGGCGGCCCTTTTCACGTCACAACCTGGCTCTATAAGTAACGGCAGGTGCTGTCGTAGGCTAGAGTGACCCCAGCCACAAGGCGGGAGGCGCGTGGCGGCACAGCATTGGCGGAAGGATCACCGTGGGCATCGGAATTCAAGTTGAGGGGCTGACCAAGTCCTTCGGATCCCAGGTCATCTGGGAGGATGTCACGCTCGATGTGCCCCCGGGCGAGGTCAGCGTGCTGCTGGGCCCGTCGGGTACGGGCAAATCGGTGTTCCTGAAGTCGCTGATCGGCCTGCTGCGCCCGGAGCGCGGCAAGATCCTCATCGACGGCACGAACATCATCGAGAGCTCCGCCAAAGAGCTGTACGAGATTCGCAAGCTGTTCGGCGTGATGTTCCAGGACGGCGCGCTGTTCGGCTCGATGAACCTCTACGACAACACCGCCTTCCCGCTGCGCGAGCACACCAAGAAGAAGGAAGGCGAGATCCGTGACATCGTCATGGAGAAGCTCTCGGTGGTCGGTCTCGACGGCGACGAGAAGAAGTTCCCCGGTGAGATCTCCGGCGGTATGCGCAAGCGCGCCGGCCTGGCCCGCTCACTGGTGCTCGACCCGCAGATCATCCTCTGCGACGAGCCCGACTCCGGTCTGGACCCGGTCCGTACGGCGTACCTCAGCCAGCTGCTGATCGACATCAACGCGCAGATCGACGCCACGATCCTGATCGTCACGCACAACATCAACATCGCCCGCACGGTGCCCGACAACATGGGCATGCTGTTCCGCCGCAAGCTGGTCATGTTCGGGCCCCGCGAAGTCCTGCTGACCAGCGACGAGCCCGTCGTGCGCCAGTTCCTCAACGGTCGCCGGCTCGGCCCGATCGGCATGTCGGAGGAGAAGGACGAGGCCACCATGGCCGAAGAGCAAGCCATGGCGGATGCCGGCCATCACGACGGCGGTGTCGAGGAGATCGAGGGCGTGCCGCCCCAGATCATGGCGACGCCCGGCATGCCGGAGCGCAAGGCCGTCGAACGCCGACGCGCCCGTGTGCGCCAGATGATGAGCACCCTGCCGCCGGGCGCGCAGGAAGCGATCCGCGACGACCTCGAGGGCACGCACAAGTACCACTCGACCCAGTTCGCCAGCATGGACGACGGCCGCCATGAAGACGGCGACGAGGCCCCCACCGGACGGATCCCGGTCTCCAGGGAGCGCTAGCCGGGCCGATGAGCGCTTGCGCGAAGAGCATCTAAGCAGGCATGCCCGAGCAGTAGGCGACGTTCTGCCGGATCTGTGAGCCGCTCTGCGGCATGGTCGCGACGGTTGACGAGCTGGTTTGGCTCCCCTCCGCCGCGGTGTCGATGACTTCGCGGACTCAGGAATTAACGCAATTCAGCGCATCGAAGACCGTGTGAACTCTTGACGGAAACGCGCCGAGGCGTCAGTCTGTTGGGCAGCATGTGCATAGGTAGCAGTACAGGACGCCAGCCAGCGCCTTTACTGCCGCATGTGCGTGGTTGAGGAATATGCCGTCCTGCGGTACTGTTGGACGTTGCGCTGGCTGCCTCCTGCCCACCTCACCTGAATCTGACACTGTGGTCCACGCTTGAGCCCTCATTGGGCTTGCCTGCGTGTCTGAGAACCGGACGGGTCGTCAGCCGGTGTGAACCGACGCAGATATAGCGACGAAGATGCCGGTCAGCCCGGTGCTTGTGGTCGCATGAGGTGCTGGAAGGATGCATCTTGGCAGTCTCTCGCCAGAGCAAATCAGCAGTAGCTACCGCCAATAGCTCCGTCCCCGGAGCCCCCAATCGAATCTCCTTCGCAAAGTTGCGTGAACCGCTCGAGGTTCCCGGCCTGCTCGAGGTGCAGACCGAGTCCTTCCAGTGGCTGATCGGCTCCGACGAGTGGCGCGAAAAGGCGATCGCTCGCGGTGACACCGCGAACCCGGTTGGCGGATTGGAAGAGGTGCTCTCCGAGCTGTCCCCGATCGAGGACTTCTCGGGACAGATGTCGCTGTCGTTCTCCGACCCTCGCTTCGACGAGGTCAAGGCGCCCGTCAACGAGTGCAAGGAGAAGGACCAGACCTACGCGGCCCCGCTGTTCGTCACGGCCGAGTTCATCAACAACAACACCGGCGAGATCAAGAGCCAGACGGTGTTCATGGGTGACTTCCCGATGATGACCGAGAAGGGCACGTTCATCATCAACGGCACCGAGCGTGTCGTCGTGTCCCAGCTGGTCCGCTCGCCCGGGGTGTACTTCGACGAGAACATCGACAAGTCCACCGAGAAGACGCTGCACTCCGTCAAGGTGATCCCCGGCCGCGGCGCGTGGCTGGAGTTCGACGTCGATAAGCGCGACACCGTCGGCGTCCGTATCGACCGCAAGCGTCGCCAGCCCGTCACCGTGCTGCTCAAGGCGCTGGGCTGGACCACCGAGCAGATCCGCGAGCGGTTCGGCTTCTCCGAGATCATGATGGGCACGCTGGAGAAGGACAACACCGCCGGCACTGACGAGGCGCTGCTGGACATCTACCGCAAGCTGCGCCCGGGCGAACCGCCCACCAAGGAGTCGGCGCAGACGCTGTTGGAGAACCTGTTCTTCAAGGACAAGCGCTACGACCTGGCCCGCGTCGGCCGCTACAAGGTGAACAAGAAACTCGGCCTGCACGCCGGTGAGCCGATCACTTCGTCGACGCTGACCGAAGAGGACATCGTCGCCACGATCGAGTATCTGGTCCGGCTGCACGAGGGCCAGACCTCGATGACGGTGCCCGGCGGCGTCGAGGTGCCGGTGGAGATCGACGACATCGACCACTTCGGCAACCGACGGCTGCGTACGGTCGGCGAGCTGATCCAGAACCAGATCCGCGTCGGCCTGTCCCGCATGGAGCGCGTTGTCCGCGAGCGAATGACCACTCAGGACGTCGAGGCCATCACGCCGCAGACCCTGATCAACATCCGTCCCGTCGTGGCGGCGATCAAGGAGTTCTTCGGCACCAGCCAGCTGTCGCAGTTCATGGACCAGAACAACCCGCTGTCGGGCCTGACCCACAAGCGCCGCCTTTCGGCGCTGGGCCCCGGCGGTCTGTCCCGTGAGCGCGCCGGCCTGGAGGTGCGCGACGTGCACTCGTCCCACTACGGCCGGATGTGCCCGATCGAGACGCCGGAAGGCCCGAACATCGGCCTGATCGGGTCGCTGTCGGTGTACGCGCGGGTGAACCCGTTCGGCTTCATTGAGACGCCGTACCGCAAGGCCACCGACGGCGTCGTCTCCGACGAGATCCACTACCTGACCGCCGACGAGGAGGACCGCCACGTCGTGGCGCAGGCCAACTCGCCGATCGACGACGACGGCCGGTTCACCGAGCCGCGTGTTCTGGTGCGACGCAAGGGCGGCGAGGTCGAGTACGTCAGCTCGGCCGAGGTCGATTACATGGACGTGTCGCCGCGCCAGATGGTGTCGGTGGCCACGGCCATGATTCCGTTCCTCGAGCACGACGACGCCAACCGCGCGCTGATGGGCGCCAACATGCAGCGCCAGGCGGTGCCGCTGGTGCGCAGCGAGGCGCCGCTCGTCGGCACCGGCATGGAACTGCGCGCCGCGATCGACGCCGGCGACGTCGTCGTCAACGACAAGTCGGGCGTCGTCGAGGAAGTCTCGGCCGACTACATCACCGTGATGGCCGACGACGGCACCCGGCACAGCTACCAGCTGCGCAAGTTCGCCCGGTCCAACCACGGCACCTGCGCCAACCAGCGCCCGATCGTCGACGCCGGCGACCGGGTGGAGGCCGGCCAGGTGATCGCCGACGGTCCGTGCACCGACAACGGCGAGATGGCGCTGGGCAAGAACCTGCTCGTCGCGATCATGCCGTGGGAGGGCCACAACTACGAGGACGCGATCATCCTGTCCAACCGGCTCGTCGAGGAGGACGTCCTCACCTCGATCCACATCGAGGAGCACGAGATCGACGCCCGCGACACCAAGCTGGGCGCCGAGGAGATCACCCGCGACATCCCGAACGTGTCCGACGAGGTGCTCGCCGACCTGGACGAGCGCGGCATCGTGCGCATCGGCGCGGAGGTCCGTGACGGCGACATCCTGGTCGGCAAGGTCACTCCGAAGGGCGAGACCGAGCTGACCCCGGAGGAGCGGCTGCTGCGTGCGATCTTCGGCGAGAAGGCCCGCGAGGTCCGCGACACGTCGCTGAAGGTGCCGCACGGCGAGTCCGGCAAGGTCATCGGCGTCCGGATGTTCAGCCGCGACGAGGACGACGAACTGCCCGCCGGCGTCAACGAGCTGGTCCGGGTCTATGTCGCCCAGAAGCGAAAGATCTCCGACGGCGACAAGCTGGCCGGCCGCCACGGCAACAAGGGCGTGATCGGCAAGATCCTGGCGGTCGAGGACATGCCGTTCCTGCCGGACGGCACCCCGGTGGACATCATCTTGAACACCCACGGTGTGCCGCGACGGATGAACATCGGCCAGATCCTGGAGACCCACCTGGGTTGGTGCGCGAAGAGCGGCTGGAAGGTGGACGGTAGGCCAGACTGGGCGGCAAAGCTGCCCGAGGAGCTGCTGGAAGCGCAGGCCGAGACCATCGTGGCCACGCCGGTGTTCGACGGCGCCCGCGAGGAGGAGCTGCAGGGGCTGCTG
>DASWBF010000240.1:0-5830 GCA_036390735.1 Mycobacterium sp.
CCAAGATCCGACTCCTCACCCGCATCGCGTTCGGCTTCCGCTCCCCCGAGGCACTCATAGCCCTGGCCATGCTCGCCCTCGGCGGCCACCGCCCCAGCCTGCCGGGCCGAACCAAACACCCACGGATCAGTCAGTAGAGCCGTAAAACGGGCGTGGTATCAGCGCAACCGTGAAGCGATCCGGGAAAAGGGGCGGCGGCAGCAACGCTCGCCAAATCGCAAGCGCTCCAAGCAGCGCAACGCCGAACGGCTGAAGTCGATTCCGGTCACGTGCACCGGCCGGTGGACCGATGAAGAGACGAGAGTCGTTGCCCGTGATGACATCACGATGCTGGGACCCGACCAGGTCGGTGTCTTGCTAGAAGAGCTGCCGGACTATCTCGCCTCGCGTGGTGCGACAAGCGACTACCTCGATGACATCCTCGACTGCTCACTCCTGGTCGTCCGGCACTGACCGCCGGACGACGTGCCACGACCGCGCGGGGTGCTATGCCTATGGGTGGAGGCCCAATGACCCTAGGGCCGGTTCGATCGTCGGCCCTACGTTTGGAAGTGCGCGGGAATCGAATCGGCCCGCAATGCCGCCTTTTAGGAGGACATCATGACCACCGCCCGTGACATCATGCACACGGGGGCGACCTGTGTCGGCGAGCACGAAACGCTCACCGCCGCGGCCCAACACATGCGCGATCTCGGTGTTGGTGCCCTGCCGATTTGCGGAGATGATGATCGCCTGCACGGGATGATCACCGACCGCGACATTGTCATCAAGGCCATCGCCGCCGGCCTAGATCTCGACACCAGCACCGCCGGCGAACTCGCCCAGGGCAGCACCTACCACGTCGACGCCGAAGCGAGTATTGAAGGCATGCTCACCGTCATGGAAGAACTCCCGGTCCGCCGCCTGCCCGTGATCGAGGAGCACCGACTAGTCGGGATGGTCAGCGAGGCCGACATCGCGCGGCATCTACCCGAACATGCCATCGCCCAGTTCGTCAAGGCGATCTGCGCTCCCCGGCCCTCACCAGCCACTGACCCTGCGGTCTCGAAGCGGCAATCCCTGCCGCCGACACCTACGGACCATCGCTTCATAGCGAAGGGCGTGTCCGGCAGGATCATTGGAGGTTCGACATGAGCGAGCACATCCGGCTGGCAAAGGTGTCCGGGTTTCCGGTGAGTGTCCACTGGAGTGTGCTGGTGATCTTGTGGTTGTTCACCTGGAGCCTGGCTTCCACTCTGCCCCACGCGGCGCCGGGCCATTCGTCGGGGGCCTACTGGCTGGCCGGGGTGATTGGTGCGGTGGTGCTGCTCGCGTCGCTGCTGGCCCACGAACTGTCGCATGCGGTCGTGGCGCGCCGCGCGGGCATCAAGGTGTCGGGGGTGACGTTGTGGATGCTGGGGGGCATCGCGAGCCTCGGCAGCGAAGCGAAGACACCGAAAACAGAATTCCGGGTCGCGGTGTCGGGTCCGGCGACCAGCCTGATTCTGGCGGCGGTCTTTGCCGGCGTGGCCGAGGGCCTACACGTGTTCGGGGTGGCGCCGATCGTGGTCGGTGTCGCGTGGTGGCTGTCCGGCATCAACCTGTTGCTGGGGCTGTTCAATTTGTTGCCGGGCGCGCCGTTGGATGGCGGCCGCATTCTGCGTGCCTACCTGTGGCGCCGCCACGGCGATCCGGTACGCGCCGCGGTTGGCGCCGCCCGCGCCGGGCGCATCCTCGGGTTCACCCTGATCGGACTGGGCCTGCTGGAGTTGGTGGCGGGGGCGCTGGTCGGCGGCGTGTGGATGGTGTTCATCGGCTGGTTCCTGCTCACCGCCGCCCGCACCGAGGAGACCCAGGTATTGACCCGGCAGTCCCTCGCGGGTGTGCGCGTCGCCGACGCGATGACCGCCCACCCGCACACAGCTCCGGGCGGGATCAGCGTGGAGGACTTCATCCACCGCTACCTGCTGGGCGACCGCCACTCGGCCTATCCGGTCGAGGGCCCCGACGGGTCAATCATGGGACTGATCACCCTGACGCAACTACGCGGTGTCGCACCCAACGCACGAGCCACCACTTTGGTGCGTGAGGCCGCCATCCCACTGCACCAAGTGCCCACCGCAGCACCGCACGAGCCGCTCACCGCGCTGCTGGAGCGGCTGGCACCGAAAGCCGGCACCCGTGCGCTGGTCGTCGACGCCGGTCACGTCGTGGGAATCATCACCGCAACCGACATCACCAGACTGATCGACGTGCGCGGCCTCGACCTGCCCCGACCAGCCGCCGGTCACCCCCACTGACTCACAGATACGTCACAGGTGAGGGATCAACCGTCGCGCGCCAGCACCGCCACCTGCTCCAGTGTGCCCGGCTCTTCAAAAAGATGGGTGGCCCCTGAGGCCACCGCGATGTGACACTCGGCTGGGATCGCGGACTGCGCCCGGCGATTGAGTTCGAGAACCATCTTGTCGCGCGCGCCGACGATCAACAGCGTCGGCGCCATAATCGCCCGAGTGTGGGCTCAATTGTGGTCGCGACCGGAACCGGGCCGGACACGGCCGGCAGTGTCGGTCCTGTGGAGGCGGCGGAGCGGGTGCGGCGCTGGGCGGTGGGCCGTGGTCAGGCCGGCGTTCGCCGTGGGTAAGCGAAGGGGAGTAGCCCACAATCGTCGTGTCGACACGCTGGCGCACACGCGCCCGGCCGGCGAACCGCGGAAGCGGTGGGCGAGACCTTCGACCGGATGTCCGGTGACCGCGCGATTGCGGTGCCGGGCGATGCGTCGAAAGGTCGGACATGCTTACCGCCACACTCATCAGTCTCGGTGTGGTCTTCGTCGCCGAGCTCGGTGACAAGTCGCAGTTGATCACGAAACGTCTCGCGGCGACGGGTGGCGGGCCGTTACGGTAAACCGGACATCCGACTGAAAGAGACAAGTGATGTGCACCGAACCTCACCTTCATCCCGGCGCGGCGGTCTCCTCGACGATCCGGCCCGAACCCGCTGTCGCATTGGCGGATCCGGTGACGCTGATGCCGGTCGATGCGGTCACACTGACCACGCTGGTCGATAACAGCACCGATCTGCTGTTGGCGGACCACGGGCCGGTCCGCCGGCACGGCCTGCTGGCCGCCGCCGCCGCGACGCGGCTGGCCACCAACGTGCTCGACACCGGCGAAACCTACGACGTTCCCCTGGCCGAGCATGGGTTTTCGATGCTGGTCACGGTGACCCGCGACGGCCACGACCACCACCTGCTCTTTGACGCGGGTATGACGCCCGATGGTCTGTGCGACAACATGCGTCGGATCGGGTTGTCCCCGTTCGATATTGAGCTGGTTGTGCTCAGTCACGGGCATTCCGACCACGTCACCGGCCTGGACGGATTCATCCGCGCGGTCGGCCCGTCCAATCTGCCGGTGGTCGTGCACCCCGGTGCTTTTACCAAGCGGCGCATCGCAATTCCGGGTCTGCTGGAACTCGAACTTCCCTCACCGAGCCGTGGCGCGCTGCGGGAAGGGGGCCTCGACGTCGTCGAACGCCGCCAATCGTCGCTGCTGTTCGACAATTCGGTGCTGATCACCGGCGAGGTCGACCGCACCACCGACTTCGAACACGGCATGCCATTTCATGAGGCGCTCACCGACGGCGCCTGGGCGCCCGACCCGCTGATCCTCGACGACCAGGCGCTGATCGTGCACGTCGCCGGTCACGGGCTGGTCGTGCTGACCGGATGCGGGCACGCCGGGATCGTCAACATCGTCCGCTACGCGCGTCGCCTCACCGGTATCGACACCGTGGCCGCGGTCGTCGGCGGTTTCCACCTCAGCGGTCCGGCGTTCGAACCGATCATTCAACCCACCGTCGACGCATTGGCGGCAATCGGCGCCGAGGCCATCATCCCGGCCCACTGCACCGGATGGCGCGCCGCACACGCCCTCGCCCAAGCCATGCCGCATGCCTACATCCCCAACAGTGTCGGCTCGCGCCTGGAACTGCGTAACGAACAGCCCACCTGACACCGGCCGCGGACATGGCCGGCAACCGCCGGACACCCTGCCCCATTGGAGTGACGGACATCGGCCCGGGCATTCCGAACTGACCGAAGACCCTCGCGGTTGCCGGTACTTGTAATGCGGTGCCGCGCAACGTGTGCCGAATAGGGACGGTCGCCCTGTGGGGCATGGAGGACGGGCTGAGCATCGAGGAGGTCGCCGACCAAATGGGCAAATCGGTCGAGATGGTTCAGGACTCCCCCAGGTTGGCCTCGACGGGCGGCGCAGCGGACGTCGTCCAACGTCGATCCGCCGCCGGACAGTTCGTCTTCGCGGCTTATCGTCGGCTAGAAATCCTGGCTTGATCGCACGCCGATCGCACGCCAGAGCGCGCTAACTGTAGCGACGTGCGATAACTCCCGCTAACCCGGCTGGATTTGACTCAGCTGGGGCGAGATGCCGGACCGGTCAAGCCGCCCCGGGTGGCGGGGTCGAGGCGAGTGTCAGATGCGGGCTGATGACCGCTCGCACCGAATACAGGTCGTGCTATCAACGCGGCTAGGCCCGTTGGTATCCGGCCACCATCAAGGCTGTGGTGGCTAGCGATGCCGCGGCGCTATAACGAGGCAGCGGCCGAATGGCCGGCGGACCATCGGCGTAGTCGCCGTGGGACGATCGTGCGAATGTATGAGTCCGCAGCGCACATTCCCGCCACCTGCGATGAGGAGCTGCTCTGCTGCCTGGGGCCGAACTATCCCGCGCTGGCGGGCAGCGATCCCGACCGGGTGGCCCGGATCCGCGATGAGGTCGCGTACGGATTTTCGGCGCTAACCGACGTAGCGCACGCCGTGTCGATCTTTGGCTCGGCGCGCACGCGGCCGGATCACTCGCACTACAAGCTGGCGCGCGCGCTGGCCACACGGCTGGGCACATTGGGTTTCGACATCATCACCGGCGGCGGTCCTGGGATCATGGAGGCCGCCAACCGCGGCGCCCGCGACGCGGGGGTGCGCTCGATCGGCCTCGGTATCGAGCTGGCCCACGAGCAGGGCATAAATCCGTACGTCGACCTCTCGCTTCAGTTCAGTCACTTTTTCGTCCGCAAACTGATGTTCATCCGCTACGCGTCGGCGTTCGTGGTGTTTCCGGGCGGCTTCGGAACGCTCGATGAGCTCTTCGAGGCGCTGATGCTCATACAGAACGCGAAGATACGGCACTTTCCGGTCGTGCTTGCGGTGTCGGAGCACTGGAGCGGACTGGAGCAGTGGATCCGCGCCCGGCTGCTTGAGCCGGGGATGGTTTCGGCGGATGACGTCAAGTTGCTCGTGCTCGCCGACGATCCCAACGAGATTGGCGACATCATCGAGCATTGGCGGCGTCGCCAGCTGGAGACCTACCGCCCAACCGGATGAGTGGTGTTGATGACAGCAGACGAGGATCGGGTACGCCCGAACCGCAAGGCCTGCCCAGAAGCGACGGGTGCCCGTCACCGGCAGTCGGTCGCCATAATGACGGGTTCGGGGGACATCGGCGACATCACAGTCGCGCACAAGAAACCAGATAGCAGGAATAGCAATGACTACTCGGCAGAGCGGCTTCGACGTTATTGAGCGTGCATTGCGCCGTCACACGTTCGGCACCCTGTCGACGTTGACCGAGCAGGGACGCCCGCATGCGACCGGGGTGGAATACGCCGTATCCGCGCCCGGCGCACCGCTCGCCCTCTATGTGACGACCAGAACGACGACGCGGAAGGTGCGGAACATCCAGGCGCATCCTGATGTTCCTTTCGTTGTTCCGGTGCCCCACCGCCTAATCGCGTTATTTCCACCGAGCGCCATTCAGTTCCAAGGCTCGGC
>DASWBF010000241.1:0-2406 GCA_036390735.1 Mycobacterium sp.
GGCCTGCCCGGCGACGTAGGCGAGCTGGTCGGCGGGCAAGCGGATGTTCAGCGTGTGCAGGACCGCCCCCATGCACGGCGCGGCGTAGTAGACCTCCAGGTGCTCCTGGTTGTTCCACATGAACGTGGCCACCCGCTCGTCACCGGTGATCCCCAGGCCACGCAGGCCGTGCGCCAACTGCGCGACCCGCTCGCCCACGGCGCCGTAGCTGGCCTCACGGTAGCCGTCGTCGGTGGCGGTGATCACCTTGCGGTCCACGTGCCAACCCGTGCCGTACCGCAGGATTCCGGTGATCGTCAGCGGGAAATCCTGCATGGTGCTGTCCACTGCCACCCCCATCTGCTTTCTGCTCTTCGCGCAAGCGGCTCATCGCTGCATTCGTCTTCTGTCTCGATGTCCATCTTGGCCCACCGCCAGCCTTCGAAGGCAATAATCGACGCACGACTGACAGGAAGGGCACAGGGGATGAAAACCAAGGCGGCGGTGCTGTGGGGAATCAACCAGAAGTGGGAGATCGAGGAGATCGACCTCGATCCGCCGAAAGAGGACGAGGTCCTGGTCAAGATGACCGCCAGCGGGCTGTGTCACTCGGACTATCACCTGGTGACCGGCGACCTACCGGCGCCGCTGCCGCTAATCGGCGGGCACGAGGGCGCCGGTGTCGTGGTGGAAGTCGGCCCGGGTGTCAAGGAGGTCGCCGAGGGAGACCACGTGGTGATGAGCTTCCTGCCGGCCTGCGGCCGCTGTAAGCCCTGCGCCCGCGGCATGAGCAACCTCTGTGATCTCGGCGCCTACCTGCTGACGGGGGCTCGGCTCGACGGCACGTTCCGGTTCCACGCCCGCGGTCGAGATGTCGGCCAGTTCCTGCTGCTGGGAACGTTCTCGGAGTACGCCGTGGTGCCGACGGCCTCGGTGATCAAGCTCGACGACCGCGCGCCACTCGACAAGGCGGCGCTGCTGGGCTGCGGCGTGACGACGGGATACGGCAGCGCGGTTCGCACGGGAGACGTGCAGCCAGGCGACACGGTGGTCGTGATGGGCATCGGCGGCGTCGGCGTCAACGCGATCCAGGGCGCCAGGATCGCCGGGGCGCGCAACATCGTCGCGATCGATCCGGTCGACTACAAGCTCAAGCGGTCCCGCGACTTCGGCGCGACACACGTCGCCGCGTCGGTCGACGATGCGATTCCAATGGTCAAGGACCTGACTTGGGGCGAGATGGCGAACGTCTGCATCCTGACCACCGACGTGGCCGAAGGCCCCTACGTGGCTCAGGCGCTGGGCCTGGTCGGCAAGCGGGGTCGCGCCGTGATCACTGCGATCGGACGCGCGACGGACACAACGGTCAACATGTCGCTGTTCGAGCTGACGATGTGGGAAAAACAGGTCCGCGGCGGTCTTTTCGGCTCGTCGAACCCGCGCAGCGACATCTTCGAGCTGCTGTCGTTGTACGAAAGCGGTCAGCTCAAGCTCGACGAGCTGGTCACCTGCGAGTACACGCTCGACGACGTGAACCAGGGCTACGACGACATGCTCAGCGGGCAGAACCTGCGCGGTCTGATCCGCTACTAATCGGCTGCACCGCCGACCCCGCCGACGACGAGGTCGACGGCGCTGGCCGCGCGAAGGGTATGAGCGGGGCACCGTCAACTTGAGCAATCCGAGGGCGATTTTCGCCGGTTCGCCTCCGCGATTCGCCAGGTCGCGTGTGACGTATGAGGCTTATGTGGTTAGCGGAACGTCCACACGACCTCAAGTTGACAGTGCCCTCGCGACGCCGGGCCACACTCCGGAATCCATCTGCATCGTGGTCTACGAGCAGCCCGACGACGAGGTGCCCTACGGCGTGCTCACCGGTGACACATTGTTCGTCGGCGACGTGGGGCGCCCGGATCTTCTGGCGGCGTCGGGCCTGTCGGCCGACACCCTCGCCCGTGCGCTGTATGGGTCGCTTCACGACAAACTGCTCACGCTGCCCAACGCGACGCGGGTGTTTCCGGCGCATGGCGCCGGGTCGGCGTGCGGCAAGCAGCTGTCCAGCGAGACGAGCTCGACGATCGGCGAGCAGCGCCAGATCAACTATGCGCTGCAGACGATGGACGTGGATCGGTTCGTCGCCGCGGTCACCGAGGGACAGCCGGTGCGGCCGCACTACTTCGAGTTCGACGCGCACCGCAACCGGGAGCTTAGGCCGCTGCTCGACGAACAGGCACCGGGCTTGCTCGACATCGACGAGGTCTGCAACCACGCCGACGCGGGCGCGATCCTGCTCGACGGCCGGGAGCCGGCCGACTATGCGTCCGGTCATCTGCGGGGCGCGGTGAACGTCGGCTTGCAGGGGCGGTTCGCCGAGTGGGTCGGCAATGTCTTGTCACCGGACCGCGACATCGTCCTGGTCGGCGATCC
>DASWBF010000242.1:0-2862 GCA_036390735.1 Mycobacterium sp.
CGACCGCGCTGCGCCAGAAGTGGAACAACAGCGGCGAGATTTTGATGTGGATTCCGTTGCCGCTGTTGGGTATTCCGCCGTGGATCGTGTTCCTGAGCTTCTCGGTCAACCTGATCTACCAGTTCTGGATCCACACCGAGCGCATCGGAAAGCTGTGGCGACCCGTCGAGTTCGTCCTCAACACACCGTCGCACCACCGGGTGCACCACGGCATGGATCCGGAGTACCTCGACAAGAACTACGGCGGCATCCTGATTATCTGGGACCGCATGTTCGGCTCGTTCCAGCCCGAGCTCTTCCGGCCGCACTACGGGTTGACCAAGCGGGTCGACACATTCAACATCTGGAAGCTGCAGACCTACGAATACGTCGCAATCGCGCACGACGTCCGGTCGGCCGCCCGCTGGCGCGACCGGCTCGGCTACATCTTCGGGCCGCCCGGGTGGGAGCCACGCATCGAACGGCAACATGAGGTCCCCGCATCGACCGCTGCGGCGTAACTTCTCGCACGGCGCCGCTACGTAGTCAAGGATTGGCTGCATGGACGTCAAAGAGGTGCTACTGCCGGGTGTCGGCCTGCGATACGAATTCGATATCCGCGACGGGGACCGCGTCGGCGTGATCGCCCGGCGGTCGGGTGGTTTCGAGGTCGTGATCTACGCCCGCGACGACCCCGATGAGGCTCGACCGCTCTTCCGCCTCACCGAAGAGGAGGCCGAAGCGCTCGCGCAGATTCTCGGGGCGCCGCGGATCGCCGAACGCTTCGCCGACCTCACCCGCGAAGTGCCCGGGCTCAACGCCGGACAGGTCGAGATCGGCCGGGACAGCCCGTTCGTCGACCGGCCGCTGGGCGATACCCGCGCACGCACCCGAACCGGCGCGTCGATCGTCGCGATCGTGCGCGACGACGAAGTGCTCGCGTCGCCGGGTCCCGCCGAGGTCCTGCACGAAGGCGACGTTCTGGTAGTGATCGGCACAGAGGAGGGCATCGCAGGGGTCGAGCACATCGTCGACAAGGGCGACGTGGCCGGCCCGCCCGCCGGAGGCTGACAGTGCAGATTTCTTCGACGCTGCTTCTGGAGCTCGGCGTCATCCTCGCCGTGCTCACAGTGCTCGGAGCGGCCGCGCGCCGCTACGCGCTGTCCCCGATACCGCTGTATCTGGTGGCCGGCCTCGCGCTCGGCGAGGGCGGCATCATTCCCGTTCCGGCAGCCGGGGCTTTCGTGGTGTCGAGCGCGTCGATCGGCGTCGTGCTGTTGCTGCTGACGCTCGGGCTGGATTTCTCGATTGGCGAGTTCGCGAGCAGCCTGCGGCGGCACCTGCCGTCGGCCTGGGTGGACCTGATCTTGAACGCGGTCCCGGGCGCGGTGGCAGGGTGGCTGCTGGGCCTGGGCCCCGTCGGGATTCTCGCGATGGCCGGCATCACGTACATCTCGTCGTCGGGTGTGATCGCGCGGTTACTCAACGACCTGCGAAGGCTCGGCAACCGCGAGACACCCGCCGTGCTGTCGGTCCTCGTGCTCGAGGACTTCGCGATGGCCGCGTACCTGCCGCTGCTCGCGGTGCTCGCGGCGGGCGGCTCATGGCTGGGCGCGCTTCTGGGCATGGGTATCGCGGTCGCGGCGCTCGTCGCGGCGTTCACCGCGTCGTACCGCTGGGGCCACCACGTCGGTCGCCTTGTCGCACACCCGGATTCGGAGCAGCTGCTACTTCGGGTTCTCGCCTTGACGTTGATCGTCGCGGCGCTCGCGGAGTTCGTGCACGCCTCGGCCGCGGTCGGGGCGTTCCTTGTCGGCCTGACTCTCACCGGTGACACAGCCGACCGTGCCCGCAAGGTGCTCAGCCCGCTGCGCGACCTGTTCGCCGCGATCTTCTTTCTGGCGATCGGATTCTCGGTCGATCCGAAGGAGCTTGTGCCGATGCTGCCTGCGGCGCTGGCACTTGCGGCCGTCACCGCCGCAACCAAGGTGGCCACCGGGATCTACGCCGCGCGGCGCGAAGGGGTGGCGAGGCGTGGTCAGCTGCGCGCCGGGACGGCGTTGATCGCGCGCGGCGAATTCTCTCTGGTGATCATCGGCTTGGTCGGGGAAACCATCGAAGCGGTCGCCTCGGTGGCGACGTCGTACGTGTTGATCCTCGCGATCGTGGGTCCGATGTTGACACGGTTCGTGGGGGCCCCGCCGCGGGTGCAGGCATCATGACCGATCAGTTCGTGCGGTTGCGCGATGGACGCCAACTGGGCTTCACCGAGTACGGCGATCCGGCGGGCTTTCCCGTGGTGAATTGCCATGGCGGTCTAGCGTGCCGACTCGACGTCGCGGCGGCCGACGGTGTCGCCCGCGACGTCTCGATCCGGCTGATTTCCGCAGATCGCCCCGGGATCGGGCTGTCCGATCCGAAACCGGGCCGCACGGTGCTGGACTGGGCGGCCGACGTCTCGGAGCTGGCGGAACACCTCGGCCTGCAGCGGTTCTCGGTGATGGGCTGGTCGATGGGGGGCCCGTACGCGGCCGCGGTGGGCTATGGGCTGCGCCCGCACGTGAACCGGGTCGCGCTCATCGCCAGTGCCGTCCCGCTCGGCGAGCCCGGCGCGTTCGAGCAGTTGCCGCAGATGGACCGCGCCTACACCCGGCTGTCGCAGCGCTCACCGTGGATGGCCCGGCAGTGCTTCCGCGCGATGGCCTTCGTAGCCGGTGTTGCCCCGAGCCTCTATGGCCGCCTCGCCGCACGAGACCTCGGGCCCGCCGACGGGTCCGTGATACGCAACGAGGGTTTCGGCACGTTCGCCCGGATGTCACGTGAAGCGCTGCGCCGACCATCGGGCGTCGTCGAGGAATACCGGGCGTGGATGCGGCCGTGGGG
>DASWBF010000243.1:0-14223 GCA_036390735.1 Mycobacterium sp.
GCCATCACGCCGCCCGCCTCGAGTTGCTCGGCCGCGCGCTCCTTGGCTTTGATGTTGTCGCTCTGCCAGATCGGCCCGAGGCCGAGGATCGTGACCTGCTCGGCATACCAGTACGCCAGCCCGTAGAAGCCGAAGATCTCGCTCAGCGCGGCATTGCGCGACGTGTCCCAACGCTTGTTCGGATCACCGATGCCGTACTCCGATGGCGTCAGGAAGGTCGCGAAGATCCGCTCCCGCTTGATGAAGTCGAGAAAGTCCGACACCCATAGCGCGTCCAGATCGTCCCGCAGCAGCTTCGTCTTGCCGCGCTGCTCGAACCAGTCGATCACGGCCCGCAGTTGACGCCGCGTCTCGGGATCGAACTGCGCCGGGTCATAGGTGTCCGGGTTGAATAGCAGTCCGCTGGAGTCGGCCATGACGTATCCCCTTCCGCCGAGCAGACGCAAAAGTACCCAAAATCCGGGGCTAACGGTGGGCTAACGGGCGCTTTTGCGTTGTCCCGCAAGCGGGAGGTGCCCCCAGCTCGCGGGGAGCGCGACTCAGCGCTTTCGCGCGGTGACGAGCAGGTACTCCCACTCCATGGTCGTCGACCCCGCCAAGTGCCGGTCACCCAGTTCGGCCAGCTCCGCGTCCAGCGCGGCGACGCGCTCGGCGTCATCCGAGATGCTGCGGTAGGCCGTGATCGTCGGCCCGTAATTGGCCTTGAAGTAGTCGCGGAACGCGGCGCCGGTCGGGAAATGGTCGACGGTTAGCGTGCCGCGATGGGTGCTGAATTCCTCCACGCGTTCCCCGAGCAGCGCCCGCACATGGTCCTCGCTGCCCCACAACGGCGGCGGCTGCACACCCGGCGGCGGCGCGGGTACGTACGGCTTCATCGTCGCGAACATCTGCCCGATGAAGCCTTCCGGCGTCCAGCTGATCACTCCGATCCGACCGCCCGGTTTACAGACCCGGACGAGTTCGTCGGCCGCGGGCTGGTGGTGCGGTGCGAACATCACCCCGAGGCTGGAGAGCACCGCGTCAAACTCGTTGTCGGCGAACGGCAAATCCTCGGCGTTCGCCTCCTGCCACTCCAACGCAACGCCAAGCTCGGCGGCGATCTGCTGACCGGCTGCCAATAGCTCGGGGGTCAGATCGCTGGCGACGACGAACGCACCGGTTTGTGCCGCCGGGATCGCGACGTTGCCCGTGCCTGCCGCCACGTCGAGCACCCGGTCGGCGGGCCCGATACCCGTCGCCTCGACCAGTATCGGGCCAAGCCGTGCGACCAGGTCGGTGACGACGGCCGGATAGTCGCCGGACGCCCACATCGCCCGGTGCTTCGCCGCCAGCGCAGGGTCGGTGCTCATGTCACCATGGTCCCCCACAGGCCAGGCGTAGGAGGGAGAACGGCGTGAGAACGCCCGACGACCCGGTCGCCGTGCTGCAACGCTGGGCGGACGCCGGGGCGGTGTGGCGGGTGATCTGCCGCCACGACGCCGGGGGGACGGTCGGGCTGTATCAGTGCGACGGCGGCGAGGAGGTCGACCGAATCAGCTCGACGGACCCACGGCTGCTGCACTACCTGGCGGGCCGCACCAGCAGCGAGGAGTAGCCCGTCACATCAACCCGGCGGTGCGCGCGAGGTTGAGTATCCCGCTGCGGGCAGTGAGCTGAGAGACGATGTCCTCCAACCGGCTCAGCGGCAGGTCCATCTGCCACTCGGGCAGCAGCCCGTACAGCAACACGCAACTGGGCCGCACATCGACATTGGTGATCAGCAGTCCGTTCGGCAGGTCCGGGAGCTCGACGGGATAGATCGGTAGGCGCGCCGGAAGGCCCAGCCGCCGTCCGCCGACCACGAGCGCCCGCGGTTGCAGCCACAGGGCGGTGCCCACGATCCGGATGTCCACTTCCAGATGTCCCCACCCCGGTCGGCGGGCCCAGCGCAGCCGCACCACTCCGTCGTCGTCGATGTGGGCGATGAACTGCGGCGAGGCGTGCGCAACGAGGTCCTCGAGTACTTCCGCAGGCAGCCTCAACGAGAGTTCCACCGGCGCGGCGACAATCTCGGATGTCGCGCCGGGGCGGAAGTGAACATTGCTCAGCACGGCCATCGCCTGCTCGAATCGGTATTCCCGCCAGCCGACGTCCTCGGCGGCCAGCAACACGTCACCGACCTGTCCGACGGCCAGCCCCCAGACCTCGACGCGGAAGTCGAACTCGGTGACCGTCAACTTCAGGTCGTTGCCGTTGGTCCGCACCGTGAGAGTGCGACCGACGACGAGGCGGCGCAGCGTCTGGAACAGCGTCCGGTACGCGATCGCGGCACCGCCGGTGACGCTGGGCACCGCGGCCGCCGACCACAGTGCGTTCAGCCGCTCGCGAGACCGGAACGGGTCCCAGCCGGGCAGCTGTGCGAAGCGCGGCACCAGTCCAGCATCCCCCATCCGTCAATCCATGATGCGCGGGCGACGTTCGAATGCGAGGTGTCACTGCTGTGTAAGGCCTTTCCGCGCAGGTCGCGGGTAGGTTGACGGCATGCGGAGCCGGGCTCTCTACGGCCTCGCGGCGGCCGCTGTGGCCGTCGGGGTCACCCAGCTGCTCGCCGCGCCGTTCGGCCGCGGCGCCGATGCGCTCAACGCGGTCGGCTCGGCCGTCGTCGACCTCACGCCGGGGCCGGTCAAAGAGTGGGCCATCCAGACGTTCGGCACCTCGGACAAGCTGTTTCTGTCGGTCACGATGATCGCGGTGATCGCGGTGTTGGCGGCGGCCGCCGGAGCGTGGGAGACGCCGCGCCGGCCGGTGGGCAGTGTGTTGATCGCCGCGGCGGGCGCCGCCGGGTGCGCGGCGATTCTGTCCCGGCCCGACGGCGGACCGCTCGACGTGATCCCCACCGTTGTCGGCACCCTCAGCGGAATTCTCGTGCTGCGGGTCCTCATTAGGAAAGGTGCTCAGCCACGGGACGATTCGGCGCCCAATCCGTCCCGCCGGCAGTCACTCACCGCCGGCGGGCTGCTGATCGTCGGCGTGCTGGGCGGCGTGATCGGCGGCATCGTCAGCCGTCGGCTGCACTCCGTGGCCGGTGAGCGCAATGCCGCGGTACTCCCACCGGCCGTGCGGCCGGCGCCGCCGGTGCCGCCCGGTGTTCAGCCGAAAGACGTTGCGCTGCCGAGCTTTGTCACGGATAACGCCGATTTCTACCGGATCGACACGGCGTTGCTGGTCCCCCAGGTCAGCCGCGCTGACTGGCGGTTGCGAATCCACGGCATGGTGGACCGCGAAACGACGTACAGCTTCGACGATCTCACCGCGTTCGAAGTCGTCGAGAAGGCGGTGACGCTGACCTGCGTCTCCAATCCCGTCGGCGGCGACTTGATCGGCAACGCGGTCTGGCGGGGCTACCGCGTGCGAGATCTCCTTGCGCGGGTGGGAATTCACCGCGACGCCGACATGGTGCTGTCGACGTCGACGGACGGGTTCACCGCGGGAACGCCGGTCGAGGCGTTGACCGACGGCCGCGAGTCGCTGTTGGCGATCGCGATGAACGGCGAGGCACTGCCCGTGGAACACGGCTATCCGGCGCGGCTGGTGGTGCCCGGCCTGTACGGATATGTGTCCGCGACGAAGTGGGTCACCGATCTGGAGCTGACTCGGTTCGACCGCGCTCAGGCGTACTGGACGCGGCTGGGCTGGTCGGCACGCGCACTGATCAAGACCGAATCGCGCATAGACGTACCGCGCGGCGGCCAACGCGTGGCCGTCGGACCGGTCACGTTCGGCGGTGTGGCATGGGCACAACAGCGCGGCGTGCGCGCCGTCGAGGTCCGCATCGACGACGGGCCTTGGCAGACAGCCGAACTCAGCGCCAACTACTCCAACGACACCTGGCGGCTGTGGAGCTACCGCTGGACGGCCACCCCTGGGTCGCACACCATGAGCGTCCGGGCCACCGACAATACCGGCGCCGTCCAGACGTCCGAGCAGACGCCGGTGATGCCCGACGGCGCCACTGGTTGGCACACAGTCGTGTTCAGCGCGGCATGACAAGCTAGGCGCATGCTGCTCGCCGACGTTGCCGCCGCCTCGGCGGACGTTGGTGCGAAGTCGTCGCGGCTGGCCAAGACCGCCCGCATCGCTTCGTTGCTTGACGCTGCGGCAACCGGCGGCGACGCGCGCTTGGTTGCGGTCGTGGTTTCGTGGCTGTCGGGCGAGCTTGTCCAGCGGCAGATCGGCGTCGGGTGGGCCGCGTTGCGCACCCTGCCGCCGCCGGCTGACGAGCCGAACCTCACCGTGGCCGAGGTCGACGCGGCGTTCACCGCGATCGGTGCAGTGGCCGGCGCAGGCTCACAGAAGCAGCGGGCTGCGCTTGTCGCACAGCTGTTCTGCGCGGCGACGGCGATCGAGCAGACCTTCCTGCGCCGCCTGCTGGCTGGAGAACTGCGCCAGGGCGCCCTGGCCGGTGTGATGGCCGACGCCGTCGCACGGGCGGCCGGCCTCTCCCCCGCTCAGGTGCGGCGCGCCGCGATGCTCGCCGGCGACCTGCCGGCCGTCGCGGCCGCGGCCTTGACGGGTGGCGTCGACGCACTCGGCGAATTCACGCTGCGGGTTGGGCGACCGGTTGGCCCGATGCTCGCACAGACCGCGACCGACGTCGCTGATGCACTCGAAAGGCTGGGCAGCACAGTTGTTTTCGAAGCGAAGCTGGACGGTGCGCGGCTGCAGATCCACCGCGACGGCGACAACGTCGCCCTGTACACCCGCAGCCTCGACGACGTCACGGCCCGGCTGCCCGAGGTCGTCGACGCCGCGTTGGCGCTTCCTGTCTCGTCGATGATCGCCGACGCTGAGGCGATCGCGCTGCGGCCCGACGGCCGACCGCACCGCTTCCAATTCACCGCGTCCCGGTTCGGGCGCGCCGAAGCTAAAGACGCGCAACGGCTTTCGGTGTTCTTCTTCGACGTCCTGCACCTCGACGGCGATGACCTCTTGGACCTTCCGACGACGGAGCGCCTCGCCGTGCTCGACACGATCGTGCCTGCCACGCAGCGCGTCGACCGGCTGGCCACCGCAGACCCCGACGAAGCAGGCTCGTTCCTTGATGCGACGCTGGCGGCCGGTCACGAGGGGGTGATGGCGAAGTCGCTGACCGCGCCGTACGAGGCCGGCCGGCGCGGGGCCGGATGGCTGAAGGTCAAACCGGTGCACACCCTCGACCTGGTGGTGTTGGCCGTGGAATGGGGCTCGGGGCGGCGCACCGGCAAGCTGTCCAACATCCACCTCGGCGCCCGCGACCCGCAGACGGGTGGATTCGTCATGCTGGGCAAGACATTCAAAGGCATGACGGACGCGATGCTCGAGTGGCAGACGCAGCGGTTCACGGAATTGGCCGACGGGCCAACGGACGGGTACGTGGTCAAGCTGCGCCCCGAGCAGGTGGTCGAGATCGCGTTCGACGGGGTGCAGGGTTCGACCCGCTACCCGGGCGGCATGGCGCTGCGATTCGCGCGGGTGCTGCGCTACCGCGACGACAAGGGTCCCGCCGAGGCCGACACCATCGACACCGTGCGGGAACTGTACGAGCGGAGCTAGCGAAGACCCACCTCGCCGAGACTGCGACTACCGCGAAGAAGTGCGAGTACGGACCACGTGGAATTCAATTTCGGCGGACGAATGCATGACAAGATCTCGGCATGGCCGCCACACCGCTGGATCTCACCGAAGAAACCGAGGGCGACGTCACCTACGTCCGGACCGACCCCGAACTGCCGCCGGTCGTGGTCATCGACCGCTCCCCGATCACCACCCGCCACAAGATCGTGTTCGGCGTCATCGCACTGGTGGGCGCCGTGGCCTGGGCGATCATCGCGTTCGTCCGCGGCGAGACCGTCAACGCCGTCTGGTTCGTGATCGCGGCGATCTGCACGTACGTCGTCGCATTCCGCTTCTACGCGCGCCTGATCGAGATGAAGATCGTCCGGCCCCGCGACGAAGAGGCCACCCCGGCCGAACTGTTCGAAAACGCCACCGACTACATGCCCACCGACCGGCGGGTGCTGTTCGGTCACCACTTCGCGGCGATCGCCGGCGCCGGCCCGCTGGTCGGACCCGTGCTGGCAATGCAGATGGGATACCTGCCCGGCATCATCTGGATCCTCGTCGGCGCGGTGTTCGCGGGCTGCGTGCAGGACTACCTGGTGCTCTGGGTGTCCACCCGCCGCCGGGGGCGGTCCCTCGGACAGATGGTGCGCGACGAGATCGGGCCCGTCGGCGGGGCCGCCGCGATCGTCGCGGTACTCGTCATCATGGTGATCCTGCTGGCGGTGCTGGCGCTCGTGGTCGTCAACGCGCTGGCCGAGAGCCCCTGGGGCGTGTTCTCGATCGCGATGACGATCCCGATCGCGGTCTTGATGGGCTTGTATCTGCGCTTCTTACGGCCCGGCCGGGTCTCGGAGGTCACGCTGATCGGTGTCGTCCTGCTGCTGTTGGCGGTCGTCGCCGGTAACTGGGTGGCCGAAACAGCCTGGGGCCAAGACTGGTTCGGCCTGTCCAAGGTCGCGCTGTCGTGGTGCATCATCGTCTACGGCTTCGCGGCGTCCGTGCTCCCGGTGTGGTTCTTGCTCGCTCCTCGCGATTACCTCTCCACGTTCATGAAGGTCGGCACGATCGCGCTTCTGGCCGTCGGCATCCTGATCGCCCGGCCGGTCATCGAAGCGCCCGCGGTGTCCGCGTTCGCGCACAGCGGCACGGGGCCGGTGTTCGCCGGTTCGCTGTTCCCGTTCCTGTTCATCACGATCGCGTGCGGCGCACTGTCGGGATTTCACTCGCTGATCGCCTCCGGCACCACGCCGAAAATGCTGGAGAAGCAAGGCCAGATGCGGCTGATCGGCTACGGCGGCATGCTCACCGAGTCGTTCGTCGCCGTCATGGCGCTGGTGACCGCGGCGATCCTGAACCAACACCTCTATTTCGTGATCAACGCCCCGGCCGGCAAGACCGGCATCGCAGAGGGCGGCGCCGACCTCTCCCGCTACGCGGACACCGCGGCGGCGTACGTTAACACGCTTCCGATCGGCGGCGACCCGATTCAAGGCGACGAGATCAGACGCGCCGCCGCCGACGTCGGAGAGACGTCAATCGTCTCGCGCACCGGTGGCGCACCGACGTTGGCAATCGGCATGTCGGAGGTGCTGCATCAAGCATTCGGCGGTCCCAAGCTCCAGGCGTTCTGGTACCACTTCGCGATCATGTTCGAGGCGCTGTTCATCCTGACCACGGTCGACGCCGGCACCCGCGTCGCGCGGTTCATGCTTTCCGACGCGCTCGGCAACCTCGGCCGGCCACTGCGCAAGTTCCGCAATCCCAGCTGGCGGCCGGGTGCATGGCTGTGCAGCCTGATCGTTGTCGCGGCCTGGGGCGGCATGCTTCTGATGGGGGTCACCGACCCGCTCGGCGGCATCTACACGCTCTTCCCGCTGTTCGGTATCGCCAACCAGTTGCTTGCGGCGATCGCGCTGACACTGGTGACGGTGGTCGTGGTCAAGAAGGGTTATTTGAAATGGGTTTGGATACCGGGTGTTCCGCTGCTGTGGGACCTCACGGTGACGTTGACCGCGTCGTGGCAGAAGATCTTCTCCGCTGATCCCGCCGTCGGGTACTGGGCGCTGCACAACCAGTGTCAGCAGGTCCTCGAGGCCGGAAAGACCAGGTGCAGCACGGCGAAAAACGTCGATGAAGTGCACGATGTCATTCGCAACACGTTCATCCAGGGCACGCTGTCGATCGTGTTCGCGGTGCTCGTCGTCGTCGTGTTCGCCACCGGTGTGATCATGGTGCTCAGGGTGATTCGTGGCGGCGGCACGCCGCTGACCGAAGACGAGCCGGTGCCGTCGCGACTCTTCGCGCCATCAGGGCTCATCCCGACGGCCAAAGAACGGGAGGTGCAACGGCAATGGGACGCGCTACCCAAATCGTCCGCCAAATCCGTTGGTACTGTGGCACATTGATGGGCGACAGCCACTACCAGAGATACGTCGAGCACCGGCAGCGACGCCACCCCGGCGAGCGCGTCCTCAGCGAGCGCGAGTACTGGAAGATGCGCCACGCCGCCAGCGAAACCAACCCGGGGGCGCGCTGCTGCTGACGTCAGAGCACCGGCGAGCCGTCGCAGGATTCAGGAGTCGGCGCAGAGGACTGGGCGAAGTAACCGGTCAGCCCGGCTGGCCGTAGACAGCGACCACGACGGTGCGGTCGAGGCTATTCGCCGACCACACCCCGATGGCGGTGTTGGCGCAATCAGACATGATCGCGAAGTCGGCTGGGTCGTAGTACCACTGGTTGAGGATCTCGATGCCGCTGATCGCCAGGGCCGGGTTGATGGCCACGGTTTGGGCCACTTTGCCGCGGAATCCGGCGGCCTCGGCGCGGGATTGCGGGGTGGACCCGTCAGAGCCGATGTCACCGTCGAGGCCGCGGTTGTTGAGCACGTCGTTGGTGTGCCACTCCGCTGCTAGCTGCAGTTGGAGATTGATCTTGACGTCGTTGGTGCACCCGGCCTGTTGCTGAATGGTGTAGACATTGGCCACTACGCCGTCGTTGAGTCGCTTGTTGTGGCGTAGGCAGCGGGCATTGCCAGGGCGCCAGCGGCGAACAGCGTCGCCGCAATAGGCAACGCCGACGCTCGACGCCATGGATGCCTCACGGCACCGCCGGTCGGTAGTTCGCGGCCGAGTCGCGCAGTTGCCAAATCATCGCGGGGCAAAGTTCGTTGACCGCTTGGTTGATCAGATATCCGGCCTGATACTCATCTGTGGTGCCGAAGTCAGCTTTGACGTCGTCCACGAGCTGAGCGTAGGTGCGGGCTGCGGCGACTTTGTCGCAGATGCCGTGCCCGTAGGCCAGCGCGGCGTCGGCGTAATTCACACCGGTTCGAATTGCGAGATAAGCCATCGATCACCGACCTTTTCGAGGGTTACGCGCACGCTGGAGGTGGTGTCGGTCGGCGGATCGTTGCCGATGATGGTGGTCTGATTGACGAAAACCAACACCACCGCGTGGTTTGCCGTCGCCGATACCAACGACGCCGCCGGCACCGTGGCGATCGCCGCGATGTGCATCTGCTTGGCACCGGGAGTAACGACTGCCGTGATGAGCTGTGTGTATTGGTCACGGAAGTCGCCCGTGAGCCGGTCAGCCGCCGCGGTCAGGTCTCGGTCCACGGTGTCTGGCTGGTACGACAGGATCGCGATCGTGCTGTCGGTGGCGGCTTGTACAGACTGCGCGGCTGCCGTCTGCGATAGTTGCGCCGATCCGTCCTGCCATTTCAGATAACCGGCCCCCAGGGCAAGGATCAGGGCCAAACCGGGTAGCACACCGTAGATCAGAAGGCGAGTCCAGCCGAAGCGGGCGGACCGTTCGGCCGGAGCGTCAGCCGCGTCGATGAGGTCAGCTTCGTCGGCCGCTTCAGCTTCGTCGGCCACATCGATTCGCTCGTCGATGTCGACATCGATCGGCGATGCGTCGGTGATGGGGTCAATGTCGACCGTCATTTCGGAGTTCTCCCCCTGTGTGGCGAGAGCTGTTCGGCTGCTCACGGCACGAACTCGACGTTCGATACCTTGGCGCCATCGGCCGTTTTCTGAACGGTTATCCGCAACCGCCATCTGCGCGGCTCTTGTTCCGGCGCAGCGGAAATCGACGTTTTCACCGCCACCGCGACCAGCACCTGCGCCTCATCACCGGTTTCGGATACCAGACCGGCTTCGGCGACCGTGCCCTCCGACTTCGACTGCACCTGCTTGACGACATCGACGAACGGCTGGGATCTCTTCTGGAAATCATCGTGAAAGGCGCCGGTCGCCGAATTCAGGATCCGCTGAATGTCGGCGTCGACCTCGGTGTAGTTGACCGTGGTGAGGTTGACCGCCGCCTGACGAGCGACCTGCACGTACAGGTTCCGCTGTGCTTGGTCCTCGCGGCTCTGGTCATCGCGGTATCCCAGCCAACCACTGAGACCGGCCACGGCCGCGACGATGACAAGACCCACCACGATCGCCGAGCGTGTGCCCGACAACAGCCCGATGTCGCCGGCCCTGCGGCTCAGGAGCTTTCGCGGCGGCCTTTCAGCGCGGTCGTCCACGTCGCTTTTCTCATCCGTTAGTGCCGAATCGTCTATCTGCTCGGCGGAATCAGCATGTCCTGCCATGTCTTGCCTTTCGTGCTTTCGGCCAAGTCGGACTCCGTGTAGATCTGGCCATATGGGGCCACGTAAGTGCCGGTGGCCGGGTCGTAGGGAACGAAGGCGACCGACGGCGCGGGCAGCGGGCCCGCCGCATTGGGTAGCGCTGTGCCAGTGCCTACCGGCGGCGCCAGCCGTGGATCGGTGCCCGGCGGATATTGCGGCACCCCCTGACCGGAGAGCGTCGCGTTGGGGTCACCTTTCCAGTTGTAGCCATCGTTGAGTGGGACGTACTGCTCGTCGCTTTCGCATATCTCGACAGTCGGGGCGCGTTTGGCGGGGTTGTTCGCGCATGGAATGTTGCGCACGCCACGGACATTGAGGTCCGAGTCCTGCGGCACCCGGCAGTACAGGTCACCGGCGGGACGCTCGGGATAGTCCTGATCGGAGGGCGACCGCTGCTGCTGGACCGGCAGGAATCCGGTGTTGCAGGGCGGCGGCAGGTTGAGGTTGAGGTTGAAGTCGAGGTAGATACCCCGGTAATCCTGTTTGGTGTCGGCGTTCGCCAGGGCTATCGCCGACATGACCGCGGTCCCTTGCGGGAAGAGAACCAGCAGCTGCTCGATGCTGTTGTGGTAGGTCACCGCGATTTCGCCGAGACTCACGAGATTGGCCAGCAGCACCGGCAAGGAGGGGGCGACCCGGTCGAACAGCGCTTGGCCTTCACGCAGGGCCGGACCACCGATGTTGAGCAGTTCCGCGAAGGCCGCGTCCTCCGCCCTGAGCTGACCGGTGATCGAGGCCATCCGCTGCGCCCAGGTTGCGATCGAATCCCCCGTCTGCACTTGGGCATTAAGTACGGGCGGAGACTGGTCGATCAACTGTCCGAGCGGATCGATGGTCTTGCCGCCCTCGATCGCCAGCGCCGTCGATCCGTCGACGATGCGTGACAGTTCGGGTCCCAGCCCGGCGACGGCTGTGGCTGCTTCGTCGACGACGGTGCGCAGATTGTCTTGCGGGATCGCTTGCAGCGCTGTGTTGGTGGCGTCGAGCAGGCCTCCGATGTCGGCGGGAATCTGCGTCTTGGCGACTGGGATCACATCGCCGTCCCGCAGCTTCGAATCGGTGTCGACGGCCGCGTCTGCTTGCGGGGTCAATTCGAGGAACTGTTCACCGACGGCCGAGCGGCTGTGTACCGCGGCCGAAACGTTGGACGGAATCGCAATGGACGAGTCCAGTGTCAGAACGGCACCAACACCGTCGTCTGTGACGTCGATCGATTTGACGCTGCCGACCTCGGTACCGCGGTAGTTCACCACTGACGTCGGGTACAACCCGCCGGACGCGGGAAGGTCGACCGTCACCGTGTATCGCCCTATTCCGAGCAACGCCGGTACTTTCACAAAGCCGAACGCCATCACGCCGACGGCGACGACGGTGATCGCCGCGAGGATCGCCAACTGTGTCCACACCGGACGGGTCAAGCGCAGCATGCTAATACCCCCCGAAGTGATAGGGGGCGATCAGCGGGTTGCCCGCGGTGTATGGGCTCGGCATCTGGCCGATCGTGCGGCCCCACTGTAGTTCGAGCTCGGTGAGGTCCCCTTCCCACCTCGTCCCGGTGAACAAGGCGCTGTCGATCCGACTCAGGGTCAGATCGATGACGAGAGTGATGTTGGCGAAGTCACCTCGGAACCAGTTGGCAAGGGTGCTCTTCACCCACGGGTATGTCGACAGGAAGTCCAGCCCCCTGGTGAGGGCGGGCCCGCCGTTGGCCAGTTCCCGCAGCACCGGCGCGATGCTGCGCAGGTTGTTCACAAGGGATTCCTTGGTCTGCTGAACCGTCGAGGTGGCGATGGCGCCAAATTTGCCTAGTGCGTCGATCGCGTCCGTCAATTTGGTGCGGGAATCCGACAGCACGGCCAGCGCCTGCGGGATCGTGGTGAGCGCCCTGTCGACGGTCTGGTCCTTCGCCGCAACCTGCCCGGCCAACGAATTGAGACTCTCGGTGGCGGCGATGATGTCGTCGGTCTGGGCGTTGAGCTGTGAAATGAAGGTATCCAGCTGGGTCAGCAGGCTGCGCATGTCGTTCTCACGGCCCGCCAAAGCCGTTGCGAACGCCTGATTGATCTCCTGCAGCTGGCCCAGCCCGCCGCCGTTGAGCAGAATCGACACCGACGCCAAGGTCTGCTCGGTGGTCGGATATGTACTGGCCCTGGATAACCGAATCACCGAACCGTCCTTGAGTTCGCCCTCTGGCGGCTCGTCGGTCGGCGGTGCGAGTTCGATGTGCATGGAGCCCAGAAGGCTGGTCTGTCCGACTTTGGCGGTGCTGTTCGCTGGTAGGTGTACGTCGCCGTTGATGCGCATGGTTACCAGGGCATGCCAGTCCTGTACCTCGATCTTGGTGACGTTGCCGACGTTGACGTCGGCAACGCGCACCCGGGTGTTCTGTTGAATGACGACCACATCGGGCAACTGCGCCTCGATGGTGTACGAACCGTCGTCGCTGCCCTCGGTTCCCGGCAGGCTCAGCGAGTTGAGCCCCCGCCACTCACACGCCGAGGTCGCGGACAAACTCGCGACGATGAGCGCCGCGGCCAGCCCGCGCCTCACGGCGTGCCTCCGGGTGGAACCATCAGGCCGGCCAGTCCCTGGCTGGGGTCGGTCGGTGTCGCCCCCGGTGGCAGATCACCGGGCAGCGACGCCTCTGCCGGCAGTGGCCCGGCCGGGTTGTTCGCGGCCGCTTGGACATCCGGCGTCGCCGGCGGCGGCACATGCGGATTCAGCCAGTCTTCGCTATAGGTGAGCTCGTTGGGCCGCGCCGAGGCTCCGGCGAACGGGTTGATACCGAGCGGCGGAAAGTTGTACTGACGGTTCTTGATGATCGGCGCCAGATACTGGACACACAACTTCGACGATTGCTCCCAACCCTGACGCGACGCTGCTTGGATTGCGCTGCAAATGAATTGGACGGTGTTGGCGAAGTTGACCGGGGCCAGAATGCCGGTGATCGCGCTCTGCGCCGGCTGGTAGATGTTCGTGAAATTCTGGAACACCGTCGGCGCGATATGCAGGACGTGCTTGAGGTCACCGCGGCTGTCGTTCAAAGCCGTGGTGATCGAATTGAGCCGGTCGAAGGTTACGCCGAGCCCCTCTCGGTTCTCGGCGACGAAGCCGCGCAGGTCGTTCACCGCGCCGTCAAGGCCCCGCGCCGCATCGGCCACCTCGTTGGGCGTATTGGACAACACAGTGGTGATGTCGGCCAGGTTCGTGTTGAACGCGGCGAGCAGATCACTGCTGGAGGACAGGGCGGATACCAGCAACTGCAGGTTGCGCACCGTGCTGAAGATGTCTGTGCTGTGGTCGCCGAGTGCCGAAACTGCCTGCGAGAGTTTGATGACTGCGTCGCGTGCGGTGTCACCCTCGCCGCGCAGGTTGTCCGCCGCGCTGTTGATGAATTCGCCCACCGCGCTGGGTCCGCCGGGGGTCGTGGGCTGCAAGGAGTCGGTGAGCTTCTCCAGCTGCTGGCGCAGGTCGTCCCACTCGACGGGAACCGCGGTGCGGTTCTGCGGAATAGTGGCGCCGTCAGCCAGTTTCGGGCCGCTGGAGTACGCCGGGACGAGCTGCATCGCGCGTGCGGTGACCAGTGACGGCGACAGGATCACCGCCTGGACATCGGCGGGCACGGGATACTGCCTGTCAACCGAAAAGGTGACCTTCGCGGAGTTTGGCTGCGGCTCGATCTTCTCCACGGTTCCGACGGCCACGCCCAGGATGCGGACCTCGTCGCCGGTATAGAGACCGTTGGTATTGGCGAAGTCGGCGACGTAGGTATTCCTGCTGACGCGGTCCCACCATGGTGTGGCAACCACGCTTATCGCAACGGCAAGAATGACGATGAGGCTGACCGCGGTCGCGATCCGCACTGCGCGCAATCGCTTGGCGCGGCGGTCGTCTCCGGAAGACACGACAGACACGGTCACTGCCCTCCGGCCGGGGGCGCCGGAACCGGCGGCGGGATGGACGGCGGCGGGAGCTCGCCGGGCGCCGGCCCCTGGGCCGGC
>DASWBF010000244.1:0-3363 GCA_036390735.1 Mycobacterium sp.
GATTGCGCTCGCTGACCGTCAGAGGGATGGCCGAACCCTGGGGCGATTGCACTTATCGGGTAGTGCCCAAGCGAATCGTGGCCTGGGACTATGGCTCACTCCGTGAGGTATCGACACCGCCAGGAACCTCAACTCCACGACAGGCATTGTTTTCGGTTACCGACGAAAAGGACGACGTTCACCCGTTGCACTCGCCGAAACTTGAAGCGGCGGTTGGCGGGTCGCGAGTCATGATTTTGGCTAGCCGTTCACAGAAGGGAACACCATTCGCGGTACCGCTGTGGTTCGTTTCTCACCACGGGTGCATCTATGCGACGACCTCGGCGTCGTCCTGGACGGTACGTAATGTGGCCGCTTCCCCGCAGGTGGCCCTGCTGCTCGGCGGCGAGGGTCGGGACAACGCCGACGGGCTCCTGGTGCGCGGACGCGGCCGAGCGGTCCGAGGCATGCCGCCGCCAGCGGTGCTCGCTCGGATAGCTTGGCTCTACGACCTGCAACCACGGTTCGCGGCGGTAGAACTGAGTCACATACGGCTATGGGGGCGGCGAATGCGGTACTACGGCGAGTCGCAGGCAGCACACATCGTGATCACGCCCCAGACAGCGACCGAATGTCGGGTGCCATAGGCACAGCGGCGACACCGTCGGAGTGGGGATCTCGAGCTGAGATCCGTGATCTTTCAATCCGCGGACCCGCCACTGCTGTGCCGGGTCGGCTACCACGTCGCGGCAACGAACCGGAGTGAGTGACGTAAAACCGCTTGGTATCAGCCAGTTTTCGGCGTACCGGGCGCCGCTGACGGCGACGACGAGCTCAGCGGTCGGCGAGCATGACAATCAACGATTCCAGAAGGCCCGCGTCCTTCGGGTCGACCGGCCCGTCGGCTTCGGCGGCGGTGATAAGCTCCGCCGACAACCCGGTGGCGTTGGCGACCTCCTCGACTGTCAGCTCGGCGCGCCGGGCGGGCGGCGTAAAGGCGCTGCCCCAGTGTGGCGTTCGGGGACCGCGCCGTACGCAGCATCAACTCGTCGTAGCGTTTGCGCACCGTGCTGAGCGCGATGGCGATCTCCGGTGCACCGCGGGCGCTGCGCGCGGCGCGGCCGGCCACCCCCTCGAGTCGGCGGAGGTCCGCTTGCTTGCGGTCGATTGATGCGCCGCCCGTGCCGACACCGCGTCGTCGGCGAGATCCTCCGGTTCGCCGACCTGCATTCACCCACGGCTGCAGATGCTCGCGCAGTTCCTTGGCGTTCTTGGCGGAGAGGTCGATTTCGATGTCGGAGAAGCCAACTCGTTCCAGCGCATCGAGCAGCCGGGGCATGTCGCGCGGACCGTGGTAGCCCTTGACGAGTCCGGGAACTCCATTCATGTCGGTGCCCACGCATTGGTGGTCGACTCCGACGAGGTTGGCGATATGTTCTGCGTGGCGGGCGAGTTCGTCGAGGGTGCTGACCCCGCGTCCGGGTTGGTTGTAGGGCCGCAGGCCGATCAGCCCGCCGGTGGCGGCGATGGTTTGAATGTCGTGGTCGGCAAGGTAGCGCGGGAACTGGTTCAGCGCCGCCGCGCCGGTGTGTGAGCTCATGACTGGTCGCGGGTGTGTTCACACACCCCGGCGACGGTGGCGCTGTCGGCATGGGGTTACGACGCTCCGTGATCTGACCCCAACGGGGACAACTGAATACTGAGGCAGGGGCACCGGGGCTAACCACCCCGGGGCTTTCTGCTGCCCACATGAGAGGACAGAGGGGAGGCAGCAGCCGTAATGACCACAGAGCCCACCGACGACAGAGCCGTGCGAAGGGCGGGCACAATGTCGTTGACGGCTTGTCATCGTGTGCGAGCAAATGCACCATGAGGTGGGCGCCTTTGCCGCCTTCCGGAGGAGTCCTCATGTCCACCGCCCAAGAGTTATCGGTCACCGCCGCACTCGACCAAGGCCGCGCAATAGCCACATTGACCACGGCATTCAGCAACGATCCCATCGCCCGCTGGGTTCTGCGGGACGCCGACACCTACCTGAATTTTTGGCCCCGCCTAGTGCAGGTGTTCGCAGGCAGTGCGTTCGACCATGGAACCGCGGACTCGGTTGCCAAACATGGCGGCGTGGCGTTGTGGCTTGGGCCGGGCGTTGGGCCCGACGAGGAGGCGATGGGCGCCCTGGTCGGCGACGCGGTGGCCCCGGGCGACCAGGATGACGTCTTCGGGTTCATGGCTCAGATGGATGAGTTTCACCCAACCTATCCACACTGGTACTTACCGTTGATCGGCGTCGACCTGCCGCACCAGGGTCGAGGCTACGGATCGGTGTTGCTTGTCCACGCACTGCGCAGGTGTGACGACGACCAACTGCCTGCCTATCTCGAGGCGACCAACCCGCGAAACAAGCGCCTCTACGAACGGCATGGATTCGAGGAGCTGGGAGTCATTCAGATCGGTGGGTCGCCGCCGATGTGGCCAATGCTGCATAAAACCGGCCTGAGTCGCTGAAGTACAGCTGATGGCCCGACCGCCGAGTTGGTCGGCGACGCTGACCTGACTTCCGCAGATGGTGGGCACACGGATCGCCGAATTTCTGCGTTGACCAGCGCAAACGTGGGATGAGCCGATGGGTCGTGTTACTACACGACGCCGGTGATCCGGGCGGGTTCGTCAGTCGGCGACGGCGGCGTCGATGCCGGGTGTGAAGTCGAGGTATTTGGGGGGTTCGGGCAGGTCGAGCGCGGCGAGGATGGTCTTCTGGTCGCTGGTGGTGGCCGAGCGTTGGGCGACGCGGCCGTCGGCGGTGGCGAGGGTGACCAGGTGCATGCGGTCCAGTTCGTGACGCAGGTTGCGCCAGGTGTCACCGACGCGAGTTTCCGCGACGCGGATGAGAAGCACCGCCAGCCAACACAATTGGACGTGAGCGCGGATGCGGTCCTCGCGGTGGTGGTAGACCGGGCGCAGCCCGAGCGAGCTCTTGCAGTCGCGCCAGCCGCGTTCCACGGCGAGCAGCTGCTTGTAGCCGGCGGCCAAGTCCTCGGCGGTCAGCGTCGGGTCGGAGGTGCGCAGCAGCCACTTGCCGTCGTAGTGGGCTTCCCATTGCGGCGGCGGTGCGGTCGATGCGCAGCAGCCCGGCCTTGGTGCGCCGCACCAGCCTTCGCAGCCCGGGCTTGCCCTTCAGGGAGCCGACCAGCTCGTCGCGCCAAGGCACTAGCGGCCGATGCGGTGGCCGCCCTGCTGACCGCCCTCAGCGCCGACCCGTCGCCGCGGCGGCGCACCGACTGGATGCAGCGCGACCGCGCCCTGATCCTGACCGCGCTGCTGGCCGGGTTGCGCGCCGATGAACTGGTGCGCGCCAACGTCGGTGACCTTCGCCGCACCGACGAC
>DASWBF010000245.1:0-1563 GCA_036390735.1 Mycobacterium sp.
TCGCCACTGGCTCGTATCCGTTTGTACCGCCGATCCCCGGCATGGACCTCGACCGCTGCTTCGTCTACCGCACGCTCGACGACCTCGACGCGATCCGCGCTGCGGTAACCCCTGGCACCGACGCGATCGTGGTTGGCGGTGGACTGCTGGGGCTGGAGGCCGCGAATGCGTTGCGGCTGATGGGAATGGCCCCGCATGTCGTCGAATTCGCGCCCCGGCTGATGCCGGCACAGGTCGACGACGGCGGCGGCGCGGTGCTGGCGGCTTTGGTGACCGATCTCGGTCTCACGGTGCACACCGGCAAGTCCACCACCGCGATCGAGACACATGACGACAGTGTGCGGGCCACGCTCTCCGACGGCACCACGATCGATGCCGGATTGCTGGTGTTCTCCGCGGGGATCCGGCCCCGTGACGAGCTGGCCCGCGTCTGCGGACTCGACGTCGCCGAACGCGGCGGCGTGCTGACGGATATCGCCTGCCGCACAAGCGATCCGTACGTTTACGCGATCGGGGAAGTCGCAGCGATCGAGGGCCGGTGCTACGGGCTCGTCGCGCCGGGCAACGCGAGCGCCGAGGTGGTGGCCGACCGACTGCTCGGCGGCACCGCCGAGTTTCCCGGCGCGGACATGTCGACCAAGCTCAAGCTGCTGGGCGTCGACGTGGCCAGCTTCGGCGACGCGCACGCCACGACCGACGGCGCGCTGGAGGTGGTGCTCAACGACCCGACGAAGGGCACCTACGCCAAACTCGTTGTGTCCGATGATGCGTCGACATTGCTGGGCGGCATCCTTATCGGCGACGCGACCGCCTATGGCACGCTGCGGCCGCTTGTCGGCCGCCCGCTACCGGCTGATCCGGCTTCGCTGATCGCTCCCCACGGTGCGGAGGTCGGTGTCGGCGCGCTGCCCGACGAAGCGCAGATCTGCTCGTGCAACGCGGTCAGCAAGGGTGCGATCTGCTCGGCGATCTCAGAAGGCGCGTGCGACGTGCCCGCGATCAAGGGCAACACTGCTGCCGGAACATCCTGTGGCAGTTGCATTCCGATGCTCAAGCGGCTGCTGCAGGCTCAGGGCGTCGAGCAATCCAAGGCGCTGTGCGAACACTTCAGCCAGTCACGGGCCGAGTTGTTCCAGATCGTCGCCGCCACCGACATCCGCACCTTCTCCAGCCTGATCGCCAAGTACGGCACCGGAACCGGTTGCGACATCTGCAAACCGGCCGTCGCGTCGATCCTGGCGTCGACGTCGTCCGATCACGTCCTGGACGGCGAAACTGCGGCGTTGCAGGACACCAACGACCACTTCCTGGCCAATCTGCAGCGCAACGGCACCTATTCGGTGGTGCCGCGGCTGCCCGGCGGCGAGATCACCCCCGAAAAGCTGATCGCGATCGGCGAAGTGGCTCGCGACTTTGGGCTCTACACCAAGATCACCGGCGGGCAACGCATCGACATGTTCGGCGCCCGCGTCGAACAACTGCCGCTGATCTGGAAGCGGCTCATCGACGCCGGAATGGAATCCGGGCACGCCTACGGCAAGGCTCTGCGGACCGTGAAAAGCT
>DASWBF010000246.1:0-2994 GCA_036390735.1 Mycobacterium sp.
CACTTCATCCCAATCCGGAGACCGGTCCAGCAGGATCACCGTGACCACCGTGGAACGCAGTCGCGGATCGCTTTCCATCGCCCACGTGAAGGCGTCGCTGTTTCGCATGAATTCAGTCATTTGTGCCAAACCTACGACGCCAGCCGCGAAACGCCTACACTTCGCGTGGTGGACATCGACGCCGACTACGTGATCGTCGGGACCGGTTCCGCCGGGTCCGTGCTGGCCAACCGGCTCAGCGCCGATCCGAACGCTCGGGTGACGGTGCTGGAGGCGGGTCCGAAGGACGACGACAAGTTCGTCCGCATCCCGGCCGCGTTCTCGAAGCTGTTCCGCTCACAGCGGGATTGGGACTACCTCACCGAGCCGCAGAAAGAGCTCGACGGTCGGCAGATCTACTGGCCGCGCGGCAAGGCGCTCGGCGGTTCGTCGTCGATGAACGCGATGATGTGGATCCGCGGATTCGCCGCCGATTACGACGAGTGGGGCCAGCTCGCCGGCGAGCAGTGGTCGTTTGCGAAGTTGGCGCCGTACTTCGCCCGCATCGAGGCCGGCCCTCTCGTCATCTCACCGCAGCGCAGCCCACGCGCGTCCACCGTCGCCTGGCTTGCCGCAGTCCAGGAAAGCGGCTACCGCGCCGAGCAGCCGAATACCGATGCGCCGCAAGGTTTTTGCCAAACCCTGGTGACCCAACGCCGAGGAGCGCGGTGGAGTTGCGCGGACGCATACCTCAAACCCGCTCTGCGGCGACCGAACCTGACCTTGCTCACCGAGGCGCACGCTCGGCGGGTGCTGTTCGACGGAGCCCGCGCTACCGGTGTCGCGTTCGACAAGGACGGCCGGCGCCACGTGGTGCGCGCCGCTCGCGAGGTGGTGCTGTCCTGCGGTGCAGTCAACAGCCCGCAGCTGCTGATGGTCTCGGGAATCGGCGACCCCTCGGAACTTCGCGGCCACGGCATCGACGTCGTGCATGCGTCGCCCGACGTCGGCAAGAACCTCATCGACCACCTCGTCACGCCGTTGGGGTTCGAGGTGCGCCACGACAGCCTGTTCGCCGCGGAAAAGCCTTGGGAGCTTGTGAAATATCTGCTGCGCCGGCGCGGCATGCTCACGTCGAACGTCGGCGAAGCGTACGGGTTCGTTCGCAGCCGCCCGGAGTTGGAGTTGCCGGACCTCGAGCTGATCTTCGCGCCCGCCCCGTTCTTCGACGAGGGCCTGGGCGATCCGTACGGGCACGCGGTGGTGTGCGGACCGATCTTGCTGAAGCCGTTCAGTCGCGGCACGATCTCGCTGTCGTCGGCGGATCCGATGGCCAAACCGGTCATCGATCCGAAATATCTGTCCGATCCGGACGGCGCCGACCGCGCAGCGATGATGTCGGGTCTGCGGATCACCGCGAAAATCGCCGAAGCGCCTGCGCTCAAGGACGTGCTGGGCAAGATCGCGCGGCCACTCGGCGCGCACGACACCCGTGAGGAAACGCTCGACAAGGCGCTGCGGACGTGCTCGCAAACGCTGTACCACCCAGTCGGGACCTGCCGGATGGGAACCGACACGGCCAGCGTGGTCGACCCGCAGCTGCGGGTTCGCGGCGTCGACGGGCTGCGGGTGGCCGACGCGTCGGTAATGCCCACGATCATTCGGGGACACACCCATGCGCCCGCGGTGTTGATCGGGGAGAAGGCCGCCGAGCTGATCAGCGCCCACCCATAGCGCTCGCGGGGTCAGCAGGGACACGCGGCGCAGTCATGCCCAGAAGATGACCCAACTGAAGATCCGTGTGCGCGCTGCAAATTTGCAGTCTCGGCGAAAACGCCCCGACCCGGCACAATAACGGGTGATGACGATGAACGCCAAGCGTCGCCGCGCGCACCAGAAGCTGGCCGCGCTGCCCGGCGTGCGCTCGGTGCGTCGACCGGTGTCACGCGACGGGGAACAATTCGACCTCTACTACGTGCGCGCCGGGCGCAAGTCAGCTCATCCGCTGGTGGTCATTCCCGGCGGACCGGGGGCGGCGTCCATCGCGCTGTATCGGGGATTCCGTCGCCGCGCGGCCGCGTCGGGCCTTGACGTGATCATGGTCGAACACCGCGGGGTGGGCATGTCCCGCCACGACGACGACGGTGCCGACCTGCCCTCGGAGGCGCTGACCATCGAGCAGGTCGTCGACGACGTCGTGGCCGTGCTCGACGACGCGCACGTCGACAAGGCGATCATGTACGGCGCCTCGTACGGCACCTACATCGCCGCGGGCGTCGGCGTCCGTCATCCGCAGCGGGTTGCCGGAATGATCCTCGACTCGCCGGTGCTGTCGGCTGCCGACGTCGACGTGGTGCGCACTGCGATCCGACAGGTGCTCTGGGACGGAACCGATTTGGAGACAGCCGAGTTGGCGCCGAAAGTGCGGCAACTGGTCGGCAACGCTGTCTTGACCCCGGCCGCCGGCCAACTCGCGGCCGCGGTATACGGGTTCGGCGGACCGGCGCTGCTGAATCGCCAACTGGATCTGCTGCTGAAGGGCAGGCACGGGTTGTGGACTCTGATGGACCGCCTCGCCCGGCTGCTGATCGCGCGCAAGGCCCCGTACCGCAACGAGCCGGACCTGGTCGGCCGGATCGGCTTCCGTGAACTGAATTACGGCGACGTTCCCGACGGCAAGCCCTTGGACCCGGCGGCTGCGTATCGCGACTTCGCTTCCGACCCAGTCCCTTTCGAGGCCGAACCCTACAATCTCGTCGCCGAGATGCCGAGGTTCACCTGGCCCACGGTCGTCGTGTCCGGGGGCCGTGACCTGACCACGCCCCCGGCGATCGCCGACCGGATCGCGTCGTTGATTCCGGGGGCGGCGCTGTTGCGGCTCCCAACGGCAGGGCACAGCGTGCTGGACAGCCGCGAGCGGGCCGGGTTGCAGATCGCAAAAGCCGTCTCGGACAACCGAGTTGACACGTTGCCGGCACGGGCTGCGGCGCTGGACGCGCTGCCCGGTGGGCCGGG
>DASWBF010000247.1:0-7139 GCA_036390735.1 Mycobacterium sp.
TTTGGGCGCGGTGATACAGGCGACTTGGTCACCGGCGGCGGTGGCGGCGACCACAAACGCCGACAGACCGCGATCGACGCCGACCCAGCCGCCCTGGTCGCCGTCGTCACCGGGCGGGTGCTGGTGGGCAGGATGCAGGTCGGCCGGCCTCGACGTTGAGCGACAGCCACCAGCGGCCCGCGTGGTGGCTGATGGGTGGCGAACAGAATTGTGGCCCTGCCTTTGGCGAGCAGGCGGCGCAACCGGCGGGTGTCCTCATGCACCCCGATCTGCCCGATACCGGGCAGCGTGACCGACCGCGGCCGGCTGTTATCGCCGACGCGGATCGCCGGCGGGCGGGCTTCGGGGTGCTTGTTGCGCAGCCGAAACGACGCCACCACACCGGCTTTCTTCTTGAACTTGGGGAAGCCGACCCGCTTATCTTTGCGCTTGCCCGAGCGGGAATCCGACCAGGCGCCCAGCGCCCGGCCGCAATCCACGGCGGCTTCCTCGAACACCTGCTGGCACACTTCACGCCGCCACGACAAGCCGGTCACCACGATCTCGGTGACACCACCGGTATCCACGGCCAAGACCCGGCCCGCGTTCTCGGTTGTCTTCCACCTGTTGAACGTGTTGATCAGATCAAACCCGCTCCACGGCACATCGGTGTCCGGATCGGTTCTCCGTTGGGTGAGCGCGGTTTTCACCGTCGCAAGGCACTGGTTAAACGCAAACCGGGCCGCCCCGGCATGCTGGTCCAGCACATCGCGCTGCTCGACGGTGGGATCGAGACAGAACCTGAATGTGGTGTGCCGAGACATCAACGGTGAGCATCCCACCACCCACCGACAACACCCTGACCTGGCGTAAACGTGTCGGGCCGCGTGATCACCATCGATAATCATGTGACCCGAACCGACCGCGCCGACGGCGCCGACGCTACGACTTCGACCTGTCCGACACCTGGGCGCACATCGCACGGTTCATTGCGCCGAATCATCCACGCCAGGGTCGGCCGTGCCCACCTGAGCGCTGGCAGGAGTACTTCGACGCCATCCCGTATGTGCTGCGCACCGGTTGCGCGCACGGCCAACCGCACTGCGCCGACCATCGCGCATATCTGGCTGGACAACGGCTACACCGGATCCACCGTCGCTCACGCTGCCACCACAGCCGCGGTGACGGTCGAAATCGTGTCCCGGCCCAAACCCAAGAGCGGCTTCACCGTCCAACCACACCGGCGGGTGGTCGAACGCACCAACGGCTGAATCAACCACTGCCCACGCCCCGACCCGGCACTACAAGATCACCCTCGACGCTCACGAAGCCTTCCTGATCCTCAGCCAAATCGCCCTCCTACTCCCACGACGCGATCCCAACCAGTTGTTTGACACGCTTTAGACTGAACACCCGATGGCCATTCCGGATCAGGGCGATTCGCGCCCTGCCACTTCTTTCGCCGACCTGCACATCCACCCCGAGGTGTTGCGGGCTGTCGACGACGTCGGCTACGAGTCGCCGTCGGCGGTCCAGGCCGCGACGATCCCGGCGATGATGGCGGGCTCCGACGTCGTCGGCCTGGCGCAGACAGGCACCGGAAAGACCGCCGCGTTCGCGATGCCGATCCTGTCGAAGATCGACACCTCGAGCTCCGACACGCAGGCGCTGGTGCTGGCGCCCACCCGCGAACTGGCGTTGCAGGTCGCCGAGGCGTTCCGCCGCTACGGAGCTCATCTGCCGCGAATCAACGTGCTGCCGATCTACGGTGGCCAGTCCTACGGTGTGCAGCTCGCAGGGCTCAAACGGGGCGCACAGGTGGTGGTGGGCACTCCCGGACGGGTGATCGACCACCTGGAGCGCGGCACCCTCGACCTGTCGCGGCTGGACTACCTGGTGCTGGACGAAGCCGACGAGATGCTGACGATGGGCTTCGCCGAGGACGTGGAGCGCATCCTCGCCGACACCCCCGAGTACAAGCAGGTTGCCCTGTTCTCGGCCACCATTCCGCCGGCCATTCGAAGGCTCAGCTCGAAATACCTGCACGACCCCGTCGAAGTCACTGTCGAAGCGAAAACCGCTACCGCCGAGAACATTTCGCAGCGGTACATCCAGGTGGCCGGCCCCCGCAAGATGGACGCGCTCACGCGGGTGCTCGAGGTCGAGCCGTTCGATGGCATGATCGTGTTCGTCCGCACCAAGCAAGCCACCGGGGATGTCGCGGAAAGGCTGAGCGCGCGCGGCTTTTCGGCGGCGGCCATCAACGGCGACATGCCGCAGGCCCAGCGGGAGAAGACCATCGCCGCGTTGAAGGAGGGCAGCGTCGACATCTTGGTCGCCACCGACGTCGCGGCCCGCGGCCTGGACGTGGAGCGCATTTCGCACGTGCTCAACTACGACATCCCGCAGGACACGGAGTCCTACGTGCACCGCATCGGCCGCACCGGGCGCGCCGGGCGCAGCGGAAACGCGCTGCTGTTCGTGTCGCCGCGGGAACGCCACCTGCTCAAGGCAATCGAGAAGGCAACCCGCCAAATGCTCACCGAGACACAGCTGCCCAGCGTCGAAGATGTCAATGCGCAACGGGTGGCCAGGTTCCGCGACTCGATCACCGACGCGCTCAACGCGCCTGGCACCGACCTCTTCCGTGGCCTGGTCGAGGAGTACGAACGCGAGCACGACGTGCCGATGGCCGACATCGCCGCAGCGCTGGCGGTGCAGTCGCGCGACGGCGAGAAGTTCCTGATGTCACCCGAGCCGCCACCGGAGCGCCGCAAGGAGCGACCCGAACGGTCGGCCAAGCCGCGCACGACGAACCAGAAGATGGCGACCTATCGCATCGACGTCGGCAAGCGCAACAAGATAGGCCCCGGCGCCATCGTGGGGGCCATCGCCAACGAGGGCGGCCTGCACCGCAGCGACTTCGGCCACATCGCGATCCATCCAGACTTCTCCCTCGTCGAACTTCCGGCGAAGCTGCCCCGCGAAACCCTCAAAGCGCTGGAACGCACCCGCATTTCGGGTGTGCTGATCAACCTGCAGCCCGATCGCAAGCCGGGGGGTAAGCCTAGGCGGAAGTCCTGATGACCCTGTCCCGCGATGACCTCGACGCACAGGGCGGACTCGAGTCGGTATCGAAGGCTGAACGGGTCGCGTCGCTTACCGGGATCCGCGCCGTCGCCGCGCTGTTGGTGATGGGCACGCACGCCGCCTACACCACCGGCAAGTATCCCCAGGGTTATTGGGGAACGTTCTACTCCCGCATGGAGATCGGTGTGCCGATCTTCTTTGTGCTGTCCGGCTTTCTGCTATTCGGTCCGTGGGTGCGCGCGCTGGCCGAGGACCGTCCGCCCCCGTCGCTGGCCCGCTACGCGTGGCACCGGGTGCGCCGCATCATGCCGGCCTATGTGATCACGGTCGTCGTCGCGTACGTCGTGTATCACTTCCGCACCGCCGGCCCCAATCCGGGGCACACCTGGACGGGTCTCTTCCGGAACCTGACGTTGACCCAGGTTTACACCGACAACTATCTGTATTCGTATCTGCACCAAGGACTTACGCAGATGTGGAGCCTGGCGGTGGAGGTCGCGTTCTACGTGGTGCTGCCGCTGATGGCTTACCTGCTGCTGGCGGTGCTGTGCCGGCGGCGGTGGCAACCGCGTCTGCTCCTGGCCGGCCTTGTTGCATTGAGTTTGATCACACCGTTGTGGCTGGTGCTGGTGCACACCACCGACTGGCTGCCCGACGGCGCAAGGCTCTGGCTGCCAACATATCTCGTGTGGTTCACCGGCGGCATGATCCTGGCGGTGCTGGCCGTCATGGGCCGGCAGTGGTACGCCGCGGTCTGCTTGCCGCTCGCGTTGGTGTGCTATCTCATCGTGTCGACCCCGCTCGGCGGCGAGCCCACCACCTCGCCGCGAGAACTGTGGGAAGCGTTGGCCAAGGTGTTGCTCTGCGCGGTGATCGCGGTGCTGATGGTGGCGCCGCTGGCGCTCGGCAATCGCGGGTGGTATGCGCGGGCGCTGGCCAGTCGGCCGATGGTGTGGCTGGGCGAAATCTCCTACGAGATCTTCCTGATCCACCTCATCGTGATGGAAGTCGCGATGGCGGAGGTGCTGCACTGGCGGGTCTACACCGGCAACATGGTCACGTTGTTCGTCGTGACCCTCGCGATGACGATCCCGTTGGCGTGGCTTCTGCACCGCTTCACCCGCGTCCGGTCCTAGCGTGCTGGGGCACCACCATCGGGACGACGAACTCCTGCAGCATCTGCCGCTCGTCGGCCTCGTCGGCGCCAGGGAAGATCAACAGCGACGTGATCACGCGCACGAGCCACCGGGCCCGGCGTTCGAGGACGGCGGGGTCGTCGGGACCCAGCGAGTTCAGGAACGCGGCCGTCAGCACCTTGATCACCTCGGACAGCTCGGCCAACTCGCCGCCGATCGGCGGCTCAGTGGTCGCAAACCACGACGCCAGGGCGGGATTGCCGCGAACCGCCCTCAGCGCGGTGGTGACGCCGGCGACGAGTCGCTCGGCAGGGGCTGCTACATCCTTGATCTGGTCGCCGAGTTCACCGAACAGCCGATACGCCTCACGGTTGACGAAGGCGGTGTGCAACGCCTCGCGGTTTTCGAAGTAGCGGTATAGCGTTGCTCGTGAACAGCCTGCCGCCCTTGCGATTTCGTGCATTCCTACTGCGGCCGCGTCGCGCTCGGCGAACAGCGCCGCCGCCGCGTCGAGGATGCGGTCAGCGGCGACCTCGCTGCGGCTCGCGGCGAGCCAGTCGCGGGCCATCAGCCCGTCACCGTGAACGGCACTGACAGCGGGCGTCTCACGTAGCTGCCACCCGCCCAGACAACCGCGTCCTCGTCCACCTCGAAATCCGGGCAGCGAGAGAGCAATTCGGTCAGTGTGACCCGCGACTGCATCCGGGCTGCCGCGGCGCCCAGGCAGTGGTGGGCGCCGTGGCTGAATGTCAGGATCTTCGCGGGACGGCGTGTGACGTCGAGTTCGCCTGCGTCGGGGCCGTATTGGCGTTCGTCGCGGTTGGCCGACCCGTACAGGAACAGCACCCGCCGGCCCTCGGGGATCGTCGTGTCGTGCAGCGTGACATCGCGGGTGACGGTGCGGCCCAGGCACTGTGCGGGTGACGTCAGCCGGAGGAATTCGTCGACGGCATCGGGGATCAGCTCCGGATGCTCGGCGAGCAACCGACGTTGGTCGGGACGCTGGTGCAGCAGTTGCACTGCGCCGCCGAGCATGCCGGTGGTGGTGTCATTGCCGCCGGTGACCATCGTGAACGTGAAGGCCAGCACCGACAGGGTGCCCGCGATGTCGCCGTCGGCGCCCACCCCGGCCGCGACCAGATGTGAGATCGTGTCTTCGCCGGGCTCGTGACGCCGGCGCTCGATCAGTTCAGTGAAGTAGGCCATCATCGACCCCACCGCATTCCCGACCGATGCCAGCGCGCCGCCGACGCCTCCCTCGGCGGTGTTGGCCGCGACGATCGCCTCGGTCCAGCCGTCGAACTGCGTGCGGTCCTCTTCCGGCACGCCCAAGTAGTGCGCGACGACCATCGACGGCAGCGGCTTGAACAGCTCGGCCACGATGTCGCCGCCGCCGTTCGCCAGCAGCCGCTCCAGGCGCTCGACGACGAATGTCCGCACTCCCGGCTCGACCGCCTCCACCTGCCGCGGGGTGAAGCCGCGCGCCACCAGCTTGCGAAACTCGGTATGCACCGGCGGGTCCTGCATCACCATTGGCGGATTATCTTGCAGCCCAATCAGTTCCAGCTCGCCGTAGTTGACCGTGAGGCCCCGCGCGGACGAGAACGTCTCGTGGTCGCGCGCCGCGGCCCACACGTCGGCGTGCCGCGACAACACGAAATAGTCGTGGTTGGGGTTGTCCGGGACCACGTGATGGACGGGGTCGTGGTCGCGCAGGGCCGCATACATCGGCCACGGGTTGGGCCAGGTCTCGGCGGTGGCCAACCGGAACGCCACGGGATGAGACAAAGCAGCCGTCATGTCTTATTCGTACGACACTGCGGCGCTGACTGTCAACCACCACACCGCCGAAACTGTATTCCGGCAGGCTCCCACTCGCACTTCTGCTGCCAATCTGCAGCCTCGGCGAAAAGCTAGATCGCCGCGCCCGGGTTCAAAATCCCCGCCGGGTCCAGCGCATCCTTGATGCGGCGGTTCAGCGCCATCGCGTCCGGCCCGATCTGTCCCGCCAGCCACGGGCGCTTGAGCCGCCCGACGCCATGCTCGCCGGTGATCGTGCCGCCCAGGTTGATCGCCAGGTCCATGATTTCGCCGAACGCCAGCTCGGCGCGCTCCTTCATGGCCGAGTCGCTGGGGTCGTACACGATCAGTGGGTGGGTGTTGCCGTCGCCGGCGTGCGCGATCACCGAAATCATCACGTCCCGCTCGGCGGCGATGTCCGCGATGCCCGTCACGAGATCACCGAGCCGCGGCAGTGGCACACCGACGTCTTCGAGCAGCAGCGTGCCTTTGGCCTCGACCGCTGGAATCGCGAACCGGCGCGCGGCGACGAACGCCTCGCCCTCGTCGGGATCGTCGGTGGAGAAGACTTCTGTCGCACCGTTTTCCGCGAATACCGCGGCGATCACCTCGGCGTCCTCGCCGGCGGACCGGCCGCGCTCGTCGGAACCGGCGATCACCAAGGCTGCCGCGTCGCGGTTCAATCCCATCTTTAGCTTGTCTTCGACGGCGTTCACCGCAACCGAGTCCATGAACTCCAGCATCGACGGGCGCATGCGGCTGGACACCGCGAGCACCGCGTTGACGGCAGCCTCGAGGGACGCAAAGGTCGCGACCACGGTGCTCGACCGATGTTGCTTGGGCAGTAGTCGCAATGTCACCTCGGTGATCACCCCGAGCGTGCCCTCGCTGCCGACGAACAGCTTCGTTAGGCTCAGGCCCGCAACATCTTTCAGCCGCGGCCCGCCGAGCCGCACCGCCGTGCCGTCGGCCAGCACCACCTGCAAGCCGAGTACGTAGTCGGTGGTGACGCCGTACTTGACGCAGCACAGCCCGCCCGCGTTGGTCGCGATGTTGCCGCCGATGCTGCAGATCTCATACGACGACGGGTCCGGCGGATACCACAGCCCGTGTTCGGCGACAGCGCGTTTCACC
>DASWBF010000248.1:0-2983 GCA_036390735.1 Mycobacterium sp.
ACGCTGCGGGCCGCTACTGCGGCGTAGCCACCGTCATACTGGCGGGTGCACACCACCGCATCGCATCTCACCGCGCCGAAATTGACCACCAGCAGCGCCGGCGAAACCAGCTGCGCCTCACTTTGCGCCAACCCGGTGACCGCCGTCGAGTCGGACACCAGCTGGCAGCGCCGGCACCCGAGCAGGTCTGCCGCCTCCTGTAGGCCATCACGGCGCTGCGACGTTTCGGCGAACGATGCGTGATGAATGTCGGGATAGGAAAGCATCAAATCCTGGGGAAGATCGCCACCGGTCGCCTCCCGTGCCCGCTTCCGGACATCAGCGAACACCGCAGCGACCAAACCTGGGACGTAGGCCTGCTGTCCGGCTACCGCCAATTTGCATCTCATGCCGTCGGCCAGCCGGCGTTTCGGGTAAGGCACAAGGGCGCCAGGATCGGACAACCCGGCCCGAAGCGCACCGTCGCCCACCAACAGCTGCTGTTCTGGGCAGAACACAGCAGAGGGCATCAACACCCCGGTGCTCGACAACCGCAGTTCGCTCACCCGACCCGACGGATCACGAAGCGCAGCAGCGGTGTTTACCACGCCGAAGTCGACGCCCAGCACCCAGCCGGCTGCCGCACTCAACTCATCCTCCCCTCCCGACCAGCTTTCATTGTCAACCAAACGGCGGCTGGAACGCACAGTTCCACCGGCAGAAGCTCGGCCAACCTCGACACGGCGACGGTAAACCGCGGTGAGTCGGGCGGTTAATGAATCGGGCCTCAGTCCGCGGGGCGCGCCGTCCGCGGTCATGATGGGCGCAACGACTTTCACCGCCCATGTGCGCAGCGGCCCGATACCCGGCACGCAACTGACCGAACGCGAGGTGCCTCGGTGCCTGGGGCAGCACGTTTTTGGGGTATGGTCCGGCAAGGGCTGCAACGAAATACCTGGTGAGACCAGCAACGGAGCGGAGGCATGGCAGCGTTGAGCACCGGCGATGGGTTCGCCGGCGTCGTTGTTACCGCGGTCGCATCGACAACTGCTCTGGCGCCCGACGCCGAGGAAACGTGGCAGCAGCTGCTGGAGGGCCGCAGCGGGATCCGCACACTCGACAAGCCGTTCGTCGAAGAGTTCAAGTCCGCGGTGCGCATCGGCGGTGTTCTGCGTGAGGACTTCGACGAGCACTTGACGCGTGTCGAGCTGCGTCGGCTGTCGTTCATGCAGAAGATGTCCACGGTGCTGGGCCGGCGGCTCTGGGACACCGCCGGCTCGCCGGAGATCGACACCAAACGGCTCCTGGTCTCGATCACGCAGGCGTTGGCCACCACCGAGACGCTGGTCTTCCTCTATGACGACTGGAAGGCGCGCGGCATGCGCGCGGCCAGCCCGCTGGCCGTGCAGATGCACATGCCCAACGCGCCCGCCGCCGCGGTCGGGTTGGATCGTGGAGCCAAGGCCGGGATCATCGCCCCGGTGCTGGCCGACGCCTCCGGCGCAGCGGCCATCGCCCACGCGTGGCAAAACATTGTTCTCGGCGAAGCCGACATCGCGATCTGCGGCGGCGTCGAAGCCCGGATCGAGGCCGTGCCCGTGGCGGCGTTCACCCAGCTGGGCATCCTGTCGACCAACAACGACGACCCGCCCGGCGCCTGCCGCCCCTTCGACAAAGATCGCGACGGCATGGTGTTCGGCGAAGGCGGCGCGTTGCTGCTCATCGAAACCGAGCAACACGCCAAGACGCGCGGCGCCCCAATCCTGGCCCGCCTGATGGGGGCGGCCATCACATCCGACTGCTACGACGTCATCAAGCCGGACCCCAGCGGCGAGCGGGCCGGCGACGCCATCGCTCACGCGATCGAGCTGGCCGGCCTGAGCCCGACCGACATCGACCACGTCAACGCCCACGCCACCGGAACCACGTTCGGCGACCTGGCCGAAGCCCACGCCATCCGCCACGCTCTCGGCAACCACACGCCGGCGGTGTATGCGCCCAAAGCGGCGCTGGGCCAGTCGATGGGCGCCGCCGGAGCGGTGGAGGCGGTGCTGACGGTCCAGGCGCTGCGCGACGGCGTCGTTCCGCCGACCCTCAACCTGAAAACCCTCGACCCGGAAATTGACCTTGACGTGCTGGCTGGGGGTCCCCGCCGCGGCACGTATCGCTACGCGCTCTCGAATTCCATGGCCCTCGGCGGCCACAACGTCGCCCTGGTATTCGGCGCGTATTGACCCGCCCCGTGGCTAGCCACTTGAGCAAACACCAACGCCACCAACAACAAATTGTCGATGGTGGATCCTCAAGCGGCTAGACACCGACCGTGCTGCTTGACCGGATGAATGGGAGGTGTTTCGCAACGGCTTCCTCGCCATCACTCCTGGTGCTCGGCTCACGTCGACACGACGCAAAGGTGTCGGTGTAGTCGCACGATTGTTCGATACAGTGCCGTCCATGGGTACTCCGGTGTACGTCACTCTTCTCGTCGCAGCGATCGCAGGAGTGGTAGCGCTGTCTGTCGGGTGGTTCGCTCGGATCACGGCGCGGGACATCGCAGCGCTGACCGCTAACCAGAAACGTCAGGATGTCCGGATAAAGGCGCTAGGTGCGTACGTCGATCTGCTGATGTCGGGTGCTGCTGCGACCCAGGCATACGTTTGGTACGCCGATCCGGAGTTCGTCCGCAACAAGGAGATCACCCAGGAAAATTGGGACAGCGCCCGCGAGCTGTTCCAACCTGCTTACGAGGCGTATTCCAAGGTGAAGTACCTCGGCACCGCTCTCGCCGACGAGTCGCTGCGGGAGACCTATGACCGGTTTGTCACCGCCCCGCACTCGGTGATCTTCGCCAAAGAGTCGGTAAAGGACGCATGGCACCGCATCGTCCGAGCGGAGGGTCAGCCCGACTCCATCGCCGCTGCGATCACCGCCGCCAACGACCTCTACAAGAAAGCGTTAGCCGACTATCCGACCGAAGTGCCCAACTCGATCACGAAGCGTGGGA